>JAYUWZ010000915.1:0-12868 GCA_043753265.1 Verrucomicrobiaceae bacterium | reverse complement strand
CCGACGACATCACCAAGGATCCACGCTACGGGAAGAGTGCTCCGTATCACGGAATGCCCGAAGGCCATCTGCCTGTTGTCTCTTATCTCGCGGTGCCCGTGACCACCGCGAGCGGCGAGGTCATCGGAGGATTGTTTTTCGGCCACGAGAAGCCCGGCGTTTTCGATTCCCGCGCGGAGAATGCCGCCGTGGGCATTGCCGCGCAGGCAGCCATCGCGCTCGACAATGCGCGCCTCGTGGAAAACCTGCGCCGCTCCGCGCGCGACCTCGAGACGAGCGAGAAGCACTTCCGGGAACTCGCCGATTCCATGCCGCAAATCGTATGGATGGCGAGGCCCGACGGGTACGTGGATTACTTCAACCGCAGGTGGCACGAATTTACCGGTTTGGATCCTAACGTCATTGCTGAGGATACCTGGCGGCCCATTCTACATCCTGATGATCTTCAGCGCTGCCTGGATACCTGGAATGCCTCAGTAAATTCAGGCGAGCCGTACGAAATTCGCTACCGGTTCAAGGATAACCACAACGGCGGTTATCGCTGGCAGCTTGCGCGTGCCCTTCCTGTACGCGATGAATCAGGTGCCATTATCCGCTGGTTCGGCACCTGCACGGACATCGAGGCTCTCGTGCGTGCCGAGGACGCGCTTCGCGATGCCGCCGAGCGCAAGGACGAGTTTCTCGCCATGCTCGGCCACGAACTGAGGAATCCGCTTGCGCCCGTTCAGACCGGTCTCGATATCCTTGAACTTCCCGATACCGATCACGGTGAGCGCGCGGAGCTTCACGGCATGCTGCGCCGGCAGATTCGCCACCTTACCCGCATCGTCGATGACCTGCTGGATGTCGCCCGCATCTCACGCGGCAAGGTACTCCTGCGCAAGGAAGCGGTGGATCTCGGGGCCCTGGTGCAGACAGCCATTGCCGACTATCGTGTATCCATTCAGGCCTCCGGCCTCAGCCTGCACATGGAACTGCCGCCGCAGCCGCTCTGGGTCGACGGCGATCCCACACGGCTCTGCCAGGTCATTTCGAATCTTCTCCAGAATGCCGCCAAATTTACCGAGGCCGACGGGCAGATTCTCGTGCACCTGTCGCAGAATGGGACCAATGGAAGGCTGACAATCCGGGATACCGGCATGGGCATGGAGCCAGCCACGATTGCGCGCCTTTTTCAGCCGTTCAACCAAGCTGATACCAGCCTGGCGCGCAGCAGGGGAGGCCTGGGCCTGGGGCTCGCACTGGTGCGAGGCCTGGTCGAACTGCACAAGGGCACCGTGCGCGCAGATAGCCCTGGCCTGGGGCAGGGGACTACCATCACCGTCGAGATCCCCCTCACAGAGCAGCGCCCTTCCACGGGCAGTGTGGCGGGTTCCCGCGCCCTCATATCGAGACGCATCGTGATTATTGAAGACAATGCAGACGCCGCCCGAACGCTGGCGCATCTCTTGCGCCGCCGTGGGCACGATGTTGTGACCGCTTCGCATGGCACCGAGGGCATCGCAGCCGTCGATACCCATCGCGCGGAGGTGCTTCTTTGCGACATAGGCCTTCCGGGTGAGATGGATGGTTATGCGGTGGCAAATGCCATTCACACGGCCTCGCCAGACCGTGGTCTGCTGATGATTGCTCTCACCGGCTACGGCCAGGACCAGGACCAGGAAAGAGCCGCGCAGGCCGGTTTTAATTTTCACCTCACCAAACCCATCGCCTTCGAGCAATTGGATGCAATCCTCTCCGAATGGATTTTCCGGGCACCTAAAGCCTAGCGCATGTTTGGAGCGAGGAGTGTAGGGCCCCCATTCTGCCTACCGCCCCATCTTCGGCGCTGGCAGGTTCCCTGATGGCCATCCCCTGGTACCCATGTATTGCGAAAGCGACGATGCGATCATGCGTGCAGTGCGCGCGGCATCCGCGGTGATTCCGTCTTTGGAATTCATCAAGGCCGCGGGCAGCGCGGAAAAAGGGATGGGCGTCGTCGCCGCCCCCGGCATCGCATTGCTTCCCCCTGTGGTGGAGAAGCGCAGAAAAGGAGTGCGCGCGGAAGCCAGGCGTACCTCCACATCGGTTTCCAGTTTGGTCCCCCCAGCGCCAAGGCCGATGCCCATGCGCAGAAAGCGGCTTCCTTCCTCCACCCGCGTCACCTTTCCTGAAATGATCCAAGTATTTCCACCCCCGCGGGCGCTGGCACTCACAGGCACCTCAAGCTTGGGCAGTTCCTCCTTCAAAAACATTCCAATCAAAAGCTGCGTTTCGCTGGCCAGCCTGCCCGGCTCTTTTCGTGCGGGGTGCTCCTTCACACGGCTGCCATCCACTTGAAAGGGCGTGATGACGAGTTGCGTCGGGCGCTGCCTGGGATCAATCGCTTGGTCCCGATTCATCTGCTTCACGGTGACCGAGGCACAGCCTCCCATGAAGAGTGTTGCGCACAAACTGAAAGCTAAGCGAGATGAAAACTTGGAATCCATATGCCTCCTCATCGAGTCAATGCAGCCCCCTTGGCTGCGTATTTGGTATGATGCCTCTCGATAACCCAATACACTTGCACATTACAATGAAGAACCCGCGACACTCCCAGTTTTTGAAATGAGGGCTTTCTGAGAGCCGATAATTTGGGAGGATTTCCGGTGGGGCTTCTTGCCAAGGGCATCTCGCACAAACGCCCGCAGTCCACGGCTATGGGACTCTTCAAGAAACGCTTCGAGGACGATCTGTTCGATAGGCGTCTGCAATACACAAGCAGGCGCCTTCATCTGGGATGGCATACCTCTCAGTTCGGTAACAGGGGCGGGAACGCGCGTAACGAAAAGTATAGAAATATAGCCCTTTTCACATCCAGTCCTGCAATCCCCGGCGAATTGGCGGGGCTATGACTTCTACGCCCACCAATGGAAATGTTCTGCGTTGTGTCGTCGTTGTCCTCGAATTGGGCTCCGGGCCGCGGAATGCCGAGCGCATCCACTCAGAGATCAAGGCCTTCGGTAATTGGTGGCATTGTATCGGCGGGGTGTGGGTCATCCGGACCCTGTCCACGGCAAAGGCGATCCGCGAAAAGCTGCGGCAGCGATTGGAGTCAGACGACCGCTTGCTCGTATTAGAACTCAGCGGAGAAGCCACGTGGTCTGGCTTTTCCGGGGAATCAGCAGCTTGGTTAAAGGACAACCTGATCCCTCGCGGTGAGTCCCCTCATGCCCGCCGGAACCCCGCAACGATTCAGAGCGCACAGGCCGGGTAGGTCGCGTAATCGGTGACCCATTGCTCAAACGCGGCTACGCCGCCGGGAAATGAGCCATCAACTCCGCAATCTGCTCACAAGCGCCCTGAACACCCATGAAGTGAAGCCGGAGCACGTTGCGGATGTGGTCCGGCAATTCCTCGTGTTCCAGCGCTTTCCGATATTGCTCCACTGCGCATTTCTCCCCGCGTTCACACTCCGCCAGGATGGAATGTTCGCTGCCACTCGTAATGGCCGCCTTGAGCTGAATCCAGCCCCGGTGCATGCTTCCAACCACGCTGCCCCGTCGTTCAGGCTTCTCGTCGAGTTCCCTCACAAAATTCTGCAGCTCCCGGGAAAACTGCAAACGCTGCATCGAGAGATTGTGAAAGAGCGCACGAAAATCGGTGTTCTTCACGCCCTCTCGTGCAGCGCGAAATCCATCCTGGCCATCCTTGCACGTTTCGATGAGTTCGTTCAGCAGGGTGGCGACGGAGCCGGTGGTGGTTGCTTTCATACATGACTGGATCGAACCCAGGGAAAGATGCGGGTGTAGAGAACTAGGCAGGCATGGCAACAGCCATAGTTTCTTCGTGGCACGATGGAAGGGCATGGTGCAACTCCAAGAGAAAAGGAAACGTCCCCAACCCACGAAGGCCCGACCTTCGGTTGAACCCCCTCCTAATCCGTTTACCGACGCGCTTATTGCCGAGGCAAAGGAAGCCGGACTGCGCTATGCCAGCGACAAGAGGCCAGGCCTGCAACGCAAGTTGGTGAAGGACAAATTCATCTACAATGACGCGAGCGGTAAAGTCATTCGCGACCAGCCCACACTCGCGCGCATCAAGCGGCTGGCGATTCCACCGGCCTGGGTTGATGTCTGGATCAGCCCGCGCGCAAACGACCACATCCAGGCCACGGGCCGGGATGCGCGAGGGAGGAAGCAATATCGCTATCACGCCGACTGGCGGCAGCAGCGCGACGAAAACAAGTTTGGTCATATGCAGGCTTTCGCAAAAGCGCTCCCTGTATTGCGCCGGCGCGTGAAGCGCGACATGGCGTTGCGCGGGATGCCGCGCGCGAAGGTGCTGGCGACCGTGGTGCGCCTGCTGGAGGCCACGCTGATACGCGTGGGGAATGATGAATACGCGCGACAGAATGGCTCCTACGGCCTCACCACCATGCGAAACCGCCATGTCCGGGTACGCGGCTCGAGAATAGAATTTGGCTTCAAGGGCAAGAGCGGGAAACACCACGAAATCAACGTGGCCGATCCGCAACTCGCACGCATCGTCCGGCGCTGTCAGGACATCCCCGGGCAGGATCTTTTTGCTTATGAAGATGACAAGGGGCACGCGTGCGATGTCACCTCACAGGATGTGAATGATTATCTCCGTGAGGCCAATGGGGAGAATTTTACTGCGAAGGATTTTCGCACCTGGGCAGGAACAGTGCTTGCAGCGATTGCGCTAAGGGAATGCCAGATCGCTGCGCACAAGACCCAGGCAAAGCGGAACATCACCACCGCAATTGAAGCGGTTGCACAGACGCTGGGAAATACCCCGGCGGTCTGCCGGAAATCGTATGTGCACCCGGCGATTCTGGATTCATACCTTTTGGGTGTGACGATTGACTCTATTGGGTCCGCAATGACAGGGACTTCCCGGTTACGGTCCCATGAATCGGCTGTGCTCTCGCTTTTGCAGAAGGTAGGCCGCACCTAGACCAAGTTGGTACAACAGCCTGCAATGCACATCCGGAGCCAATTCTACTCCAGAGACAGAACCTTTGATCGTATCGTGCGCGCGATTCTCAGCTCAGGACTTTCTCATGCACGGCCCCTATTCGATCCAAGCCTAAGGGCGCTTTGGAGGCTTTGGCTGAACACCGGAAGGAGGCTTGGGCGGTTCCTCAACATGAGTGCTGGATGGTGCGATGAACTCTTCTTGCGGCTCATCCATATTCGACTTGTTGCGTGGACGTTTTTTGAACTCAGGCGTTTTCATTTTTTGTTCCTTTTGGTCGATGTAGGCTCTTTGCGTTTAGCGGTGGTTTCCCTGCCTTTCGTCCGCCCATTTTTGTCGCGGAGTTATCCGGTTCTGGACAGCTAGGGCTCGAAATCGGGATCGACTGCGGCGATGCGCTGATCGCGATCTGCTTCGTCCACACCTTGCTCGGCGAGTTGCTGCCCTATCGAAGCTTCATCCTCTGCGGACGCGTCGGGGACATTGCTCCCAGCAGCCGTGGGAGGAGTGTCCCATTCGGTGAGGCCGGCCGTTCCCGGTGCCAATTCGGGTGCGTCGGGGATGCTTTCGTTCCGCTCGCTCGCGGTTTCGAGTTCAGCGATGTCGACTTCGGGTTCATTGTCCAGCGGTGGTGTCGTGCGTTTTGGAGTCATGCCCACGTTTCGCAAGCGTACACCGTTCCGGTTGTGCCTCATGGTATGCATCTGTTTTGCCCGCAGGCTGCGAAGCCAAGGAATGCACAGAAGCCACGAAGCCCGTTAACGGTATATGCCCGAGATCCGTATAGGCATTTCCGGCTGGACCTATCCCCCGTGGAGAGGCGGCGCATTTTACCCAGATGACTTGCCGCAGAAGCGCGAATTGGAATACGCCTCGCGACAGGTAAGCTCCATCGAGATCAACGGGACATTTTACTCACTGCAAAAGCCCGCGAGTTTCGAATCATGGTATAAGGCCACGCCGGACGATTTTGTTTTCGCGGTGAAGGGCGGGAGGTTCATCACTCATATCAAGCGTTTGAATGATGTGGACGAAGCTGTGGCCAACTTTTTTGCGTCAGGGATTCTGCGGTTAAGGGAAAAACTGGGTCCTATTTTATGGCAGCTTCCTCCCAGCTTTCGCTATGACCGAGCCAAGCTGGAACGGTTCTTCGACATTCTGCCGAGGGACACTGAATCTGCCTCGGTCCTTGCAGAGCATCACGACGACCTTGTTGCAGGAGACACGAGTGCAAGCTCCGTGCGACGGTGCAAGCTTCGCCACGCACTGGAGATCAGGCATCCTTCATTTGAAAATCCGGAGTTCATAGAACTGCTACGGAAACATGGAATCGGTTTGGTAGTGGCGGATACGGCCGGCAAGTGGCCGTTCATGGAGGATGTCACAGCGGATTTCGTCTACATCCGGCTTCATGGGGACTCGGAATTGTATGTCAGCGGGTATACGGACAAGGCATTGCGAGACTGGGCGGAAAAGATCCGCAAGTGGAGCAGGGGAGTGCAACCAGCTTCGTCGAGGCGCATTGGCGCAACTGCACCTCGACGCAAGGGTGGCAGGGACGTCTATGCGTATTTCGATAACGATGTAAAAGTGCGCTCGCCCTTTGATGCCATGACGCTGGGGCATCTCATGCACCTCGGCCCCTCGCCTGGTGTGGCGCCGGACATCTCACGCATCAGCGAATTGCCACGGCGGGACTGGCCTGGAAAATGGCGCCGAAAACCACAGTAAAGAATGCTACGCACTGCCGCGTGGGAAAACTCTCAGTGATTTTCATCTGGCAGATGGCTCATAAGCTCGGTGGGCGGGACTCTCACAAGATCCTTTTTCACGTTCACGTCCATGCGGTTCTTCATCGCAGGAGGAAGACCGTCGAGTATGGCTCCGTTTATTTCCGAGGGTGCTGCGAATGCCCAGCTCTCGGGCCGGTGCTCGTGGAGCACGGCACAGATGCGCTCGACGACCCGACGGAAGGAGCGCATCTCCAACTCGGAGACGAGTGTCATGCGCTCTGCGGCGCTGTTGGCCTGCCCACCACTACCTGTGACGGGAAATGAGCCGGCCCTGTCGGTGACTTGTTCGCCGAGGCGCATATGACCTTCTACGAAATCCATGGATTCAATGAGCCTCGGAACGGGAGTGTGCGACGATCGATCGATGGAGTAGGCCAAAAAACGGCCGCGGTCGGTGACGATCACAAGAGACGGTGAACCCGGTGTTTCCACTGCGAGCGAGGAGGAGGTTTCAGTCTGTTTCATGGCAGTTCTATTTCAAAGGGCATCGCCATTCTGCATGCCGGTGGGTGTATCCGTAAGTGCCTTGTGCGAGAGGAGAATGAAATAACCCCAAGTAACATTTTCCCACACGCACGCCCCCATACCGACCGCGATGCTTTCATGTATGAATACAACACGTCTTATCCTCCTTGCTTCAGTCCTTCCGCTTCTCTCAGTGGCGCAAGATACTGCCCCGAGGGAACCCTCGCCAGCCAATGCGACAGCCGCTCAAAATGGTTTCATATTAGCCAATGGGCGTATCTATCAAATTCGCAATGGTCAGGCGACCCCTGTGGAGCGTGACCTTACGCTTACCATCACACCCACAGCCATCACCGGTTTCGATGGGCGCGCCATCAACCTGACCGAAGGGCAGATCTTCACCACGGACGGCCGGATCATGCCGGCGCCCTCTGGAATTACAGGCCTTCCAGGCCGTGCGGCTGGTCTTCAACCCGTCGCACCTGTGCAGGGCATCGTCACTCCTGGCACGAGCCCGGGGACCAATGTAAAGCCCGGCACAAGCCCCGGAACTGGTGCTGCCCCGGGCACGAGCCCTGGCACGGGTACTCGATAACTACCTTCGGTCTTATAGGACCGCTCCGCTGCTTTGGCAGCGGAGCCGTTTTGTTGAAATTATTGCCCCTACTTGTGAGTGAACAGCTCGCTCTCGGCGTAGGTCTTGAATGCAAGCAGGTCTTCCTTGAGGATTTCTTCCGGTGAGCCCTGCAGCAATCTTGCGACTGCCGCGCCCGCTGAGCCGCCCGGTGGGTCAAACTCAAAGGCTACTTTCAAATGAGTTGTATTTCGCTTTCCCTTTTCAAAGCGAACGGAGCCCGCGTTGTCCACCGTGGCGCCGGGAAGCGATTGCCAGGCGATGAGTTCGCCGGGGTGGTCATTGATCACCTCGGCATCCCACTCCAGCGTCGTGCCGAGCGGGCCTTTTACTTTCCAGTGGGAAAAGGTGTTGTCGGTGGGAGTGACGGATTCGATGTGGCGCATCACGCGCGGCAAATTTTCGAGGTTCCGCCAGAACTTGTAGAGGACATCAGCCGGACAATCGATCTCCACCGCACTCTCCACGCGTATGCCGTTGTTGCCTGGGACGCCCCCGCGGCGATGGCGTCCGTCCACGCCCAGCGTTTCATAAAGCGGGCAGTAGCCGCGGATTCCTCGATAGAGCAGGGCACCTGCTGCCAGGAGCAGTGCCCACTTCGTGCCGCCTTGACGCGTGAGCGCGAAGGGGATGAGAGCGGCGCCTGTCACGGTCGTCGCGAAGCGCTCGCTGTCAGAGAGATTTCGGCCCAACTCTTTTTCCAGTTCCACGAGACCCTCGAATAGGGAGGCTACTTCTTTCGGTGCGGTCGGAGGCTTTATTTTCATGGCTTTTTGGGCGCTGGTTCAAACTTGGTGATCTTCAAAATTTTCCACTCATTGGTGCCTGTCGTTTTGGTGAGGGTGCCGGTGACGATGTCGCCGAGCTTGATGTCGCCAAACACCGCGGCGCGATCTCCCTGCATCACCTCGGTCTTTGTGGTGACGACCAGCTTTTGCTTGGTGCCGTTTGGCTCCGTGTAGATAAATCCGGAACTCGTGAGTTCGCTCACGGGAAGGGTGAAAGGTATTGCTTTGTCCACGACAGCACCGGGTTCCGCTGGAGGGGGATCCACGGCCAGAAGGGTGCTACCGAGGCATGAAAGGCAGGCTGCAATGAGTGACGTTTTCATAAGACCTGAATGGTTATTGGGCGCGGACTCCGACCCCGGCTCCTGAGCCGCTTGCGTGTCCTCCGACGCCGACGCCATGGGTGTGGCCATTGTGCCCGGCGGAAACGCCGACTCCTGATGAGCAGCCAGACTGGAGTAATGCAGTGAGGGTGAGGAGGGTCAGGCAGAGCAGGATTTTCATACACCCACGATTCGCTACTCCTGTGCTTCGTGCGTGTATGGCACGAGGGTGTCCCTCATCAGGCGCAGGGAAGGTACGAAGCTCCCGTTGCGGGTTCTCCGATACTCCCTCCGCAAGCCCTCCCATGGCGGACCGGAAGTCCGCGCACCATTGTAGCTCCCGGCTGTTCTCCCTACCTCGCTGCCCCGTCCTCGTTTTCATTGAAGTGATCTTACCTGGGCACTGGCTGGAAATCCTTGTCGCCCATTTGCCAGAGGAGGAAGCTCCACTTGCTGGCGAGCTGTTCCTGGATTTGCGAGCGTGTCGAGCCGATGCCGTGCCCGGCTTCGGTATCGAGCAGCAGTAGCACGGGGTTTCCGCTGGCCGTGGCGGCTTGCAGGCGTGCGGTCATTTTGCCGGACATCCATGCGTCCACGCGGCGGTCGTTCAGGCCGTGTGTGAGCAGGACCGAGGGATATTTCCCGCCATCCTTCACGTGGTGCAGCGGGCTCATTTCCAGGAGGGCCTTGAAGCCCTCGGGAGTCGCCACGCTGCCATATTCCTCGATGTTTGGCGGGCCGTTCTCGGTCGTCTCAAAGCGCAGCATGTCGCTGATGCCGACATTGATGATCGCGGCGCGGAACAATTCCGGACGCTCGGTGATGGCGCGTCCGATGAGGATGCCGCCCGCGCTGCCACCCTGGATGGCGAGCTTGGGCGTGGAGGTGTACTTTTTCTCGATGAGATACTCGGAGCACGCGATGAGGTCCTTCCACGTGTTGGGCTTCGTGGCTTTTTGCCCACCGAGGTGCCACGGCTTGCCGCGCTCGCCGCCGCCGCGTACGTGGGCCACGGCGATGATGCCGCCGCGCTCCAGCCATGCGAGGCTGAGCGGGCTGAAGCTGGCGTAGCGGATGATCCCGTATGCGCCGTACCCATTGAGGAGCAGGGGATGCGAGCCATCGAGCTTGATGCCCTCGCGGTGAATAATCGAAAGCGGCACCATCACGCCGTCGTGGCTCTTCACCTCCACTTCCACGGAGGTGTAGCCGGGGACATCGTCGAATGCGCCCTGTGGCTGGAGCGCACTCACTGTGTAATTTTTCTTTCCCGGGTCGTACGTGTAGAGCGCGCCACCCTTCGTCCAGCTCTCCGTGGACAGATAGATTTCCTCAAAGTGCGGGCTGGCCTCGAGGACGTAGCCGGAGAGCCCTGCGGGAGGCGTGAGACGCTCCGGTGCATGCTTCCCGGCGGGATCGATCTGCACCACGACGGGTGTGCCGTCCTTGGTGGTATTCACAAAGAGCGCGCCTTTCGCTGCCTCCACGGAGGTCGGGACGAGATCACTCTCCGGCAGCACCGCGGCGGACTTTGCAAAGTCGGGAGCTTCCAGCGACGTGCGCACGACCTTGAATCGCGGTGCGTCCTTGGAGGTCACGAGATACGCATCGCTTCCAGCGACATGGTAAGACGTCACGCCGTCCTTTATTTCGCACACCTTCTCCCAAGGCACGTCCTTGCTGGACATGTCGGCGAGGCGCGCGGTGTAGAGTGTCAGTTCCTGCGAGTCGCCGTGGTGTATCTGGCCGATGATGAAGCCCGACGTGGGGTAGACCGTGACGCTGGGGAAATCCATCGGCGCAAACTCAAAGCCGGGCACAAGGCCCAGGCCAAAGATCGCGCGGTCCTTCTCCACTTCGCTGCCGAGCACGTGGAGATAGCACACCGTATTCTTGTAAGTCTCGGAGGCTGGCGCGCCGGGCTCCAGCTTGCGGCGGCGGTTGTAGAAAAAGCCCGTCGAGTCCGGGAGCCATTGCGGGGAATTGTATGCCGTCTCGATGCGGTCGATCTTCTCGGGGAGATCCTTGCCCGTGGCGATCTCGCGCACGTGGATGGTGGTGATCTCCGACCCCCCCATCGAAATGCCCACTACGATGAACCGGCCATCGGGAGATGGAGTGTAGAATTCCATGCTGGCGTGGCTGCCGCCCGCGACCTCATACGATTTGGGATCGAGCACCAGGGTCTCCTCGCCATCGATAGACTTTCGCATGCAGACGACGCTGGTCTCCGCGCCGGCCACCAGTTTGCGATAAAAGATGGTGCCGTTTTTCAAGCGGGTGAGCCCGCCGATGGTGTAGGGCGCGCCTTTGTCCAGCGCCTGGATGCGCTCCAGCAAAGCCTTTCGCTCGGGTAGTTTTTCAATCAATTCCGTGGCATAAGCCGATTGACCCTTCAGCCATGCCAGCGTCGCGGGGTCCTTCAGGTTCTCCATCGCGCGATAGGGGTCGGCGATCTTCACGCCGTGGTAGGTGTCGGTGACTTCCTGTGTGACCGGCGGTGCGGGCAATTTTGTCTCAGCGGCGTACGCCGGGGGTGGTGTGGAATTCATGAGCAGAAGCAACAGCAGTGAAGAAAGCGGTTTCATGCGGGACGCCTGAGTGGAACGGTGCGGGGAGGGGCTTTGCAATCCTTGAGTAATTGAGTGATGAGGGGTTGTTGCGCATGTCGCTCGAAAGAGATCGTGCGCGGGGCGGGGAATAACGGCGATGGGTGATCGCCGAAAATGCCGGGTGGCAAGGTATTGAGGGAATGGGGTTTGTGGGGGTGATTTGGAATATCGGCGATAGATGCGATGAGGGAGTGGGGAATGGGAGGGGGAGACGGAATTGGTAACGGGGTGGTCGGTGGGCATTATCGGCGATAACGGCGATCGGACCGCGAGGGCCGTGGAAAAAGCAGGATTGCCGCAAAAAGGCGAAAAAGGGAGTGGGGTAGGGGTTTCTGCGGTTGTTGCGCTCGTGGCGATGGGTGGATGTTCGCAACTTCCGGATGTGTAGGTTCGCGATCCCATTCCGGTTTAGCGAGGTGGGTGGGGGTGCGGGAAGCTGGGGTTGTTGCGGTTGTTGCGCGTGGCGCCCGACAATGGTCGTGAACGGAATGGGGGAATATCGGCGATGGGTGATCGCCGAAAATGCCGGGTGGCAAGGTATTGATGGAATGGGGTTTGCGGGGGTGATTTGGAATATCGGCGATAGATGCGATGAGGGAGTGGGGGAATCGGGAGGTGAGAGAAGCCGGGGTTGTTGCGGTTGTTGCGCATGGTGTCGCGTATGATTTTTTCGCTGGAGCGCGGAGCGGATGAGAATGGTGCTAGGAAAGAAGTCCTTCTTTCCTGTGCCGCTTGCGCCGTTCCGTGAATTTGTCTTTCCTCCCTTGAACCCATCCCAATCCATGAGCCCATGTTACCACGGTCGGTGTGTGGTGTCATCTGTTGGTTGCGAATTTGGATGATAATCCTGCCCGCGCGCACACCGCGACGAAGTGAGGTCCTTCGATTGCTGCTCGCCTCCGCTCGCACCCTGCGGGCAGATGGTAACGAACGATAAAATACGCCAGGGGCGTATGCCTGCGGCAGCTATCTCGCTCCGCTCGGTTCGTTCCTCGCTGCTAATGACGTTGCCCTTGCCATAGGGGGCAATGTCCTCGGGGAATCCTGTTTATAGCGGTTGCCGGAAATAATTTCCGGTTCGTAACAGGTGGAAGTGCGCCTTCGGCGTGTGCTTTGAAATGCCGCTCGGAGAGCGCCATCCACCGAGGCTGCGCCTCTTGGAAAACGATGCGGAAATTACTTTAGGCAACCGCTCTAATCCTGAAAATCTTGTAAATCCTGTCAAAAAAGGATGAGCAGGCGGCTTTTGAAATTTGTGGCCACCGCTCGAATACGACCTGCTCACTTTAAGGAC
>JAYUWZ010000914.1:0-2858 GCA_043753265.1 Verrucomicrobiaceae bacterium | reverse complement strand
TCTTGCTGTGGTGGCCCTGCAGGGGATGGCGCTTTCTCCCGCAGTGCGCGCAGGTGCCGTGCAGTTGCTCGACGGCACTGCCCTCGATGGCGAGTTTGTCTTCGACAACGGGCTTCTGGTGCGTGGGGAAAAAACGGTGCGTGTGCCCTTTGCGACCGCTTTGCGAATCACCTTCGCGCAGCAAAAGCTCGAGGAGTTTCAGCCGGGCCTGGTGCTCGTCAATGGCACCCGGCTCGTCGGCAGCTTCAGCTCACTCACCGAGCCCGTCGTGAAGCTGGCGGGCAGCGGCATCTCGGTGCCTTCGGGAGACATCGCCTGGGCGATCTACCAACCCTTCGGAGCCGATCTCGCGGCACAAATTCCACGTGGAAAAACAGGTGCGCTGCTCCCGGGTGGTGATTTCTTCGAGGGCGTTACCAAGAATGGCGATGCGACCACTGCAAAAGTGCTCAATTCCATTTTTGGTCCGCGGATTTTCGATGCAAGCCGCAAGGATTTGCACGCTCTCATCCTGCGCCAACTGAAGCCCCAGGCTGCTGTGTACGATGTACAGATTGCCAATGGCAGCGTCTTTGCAGCACTGGACATTCTCGTCCGCGAACCCTCTGCCATCACGCTTCGCCATCCCATGTACGATGGGCTTCGAATCGATGTGCGGGAGCTGGTGGAGATTCGCGCCGCGCAGAATCGCTTTGCCGCACTGGATTCGATCAAGCCTTCACGGATCGATGCGCCTGCCGGAAAAACCGCAGAGCAGTCGTTTGCCACCGGCAAGACCCTCGACGGCTCGCCCCTGCTGGTGGGAGGAAAGCCCGTGCGGGGCATTGAATCCGCGGCGGGTGCGGTGGTGTCGTGGGACATGCCCGCCGGAGCGGCGACCTTCACGGCCCGCGTCACCGCAAGCGCGGGAACACCTCCCGCGCAGAAGCTCGTTTTTGCAATCTATGCGGATGGCAAGGCGCTCGCCCGCAGCGCACTCCTCGGTGCTGGCGATGCGCCCGCGCTGCTCCGCTGCAATCTTCCTGCCAGCGCGAAACTTCTCTCCGTGCGCGCCGAGGGGATCGCAGGCAGCGGCGTATGGGCGGATCCCGTCGTGCTGCGGCGGTAATCTCTCTTTGGAAAAAGCGCGGACTTCCTGTCTTCCTGACCGCTTGCAGCGTGCTGCCACGCCCGCCAATCCCAATCGGACCAGGCCACCGGGGTGGCCTGGAGCAAATCCTGCTTTACGTTACGAGTCCCGATAAGCGCCCATTGCTGTCGCCGAAACGCTGCTCTTTTCGGCCGATGGCATCGAGCATCGAGAGGAACAGGTTGGCCATCGGAGTCTCCTTTGGAAAATGGACGCTGCGACCTGGAGAAACGGCTCCGTTGCCCCGGCCGGCGACCAATATCGGAAGATCGTGATGCTCGTGTTTGTTGCCGTCGCGCAGGGACCCGCCGTAGACGAGCACACAATGGTCGAGCAGCGTGCCGTCACCCTCCCGGATGCTCCGCAGGCGGCGCAACAGGTAGGCGAATTGTTCGACGTAGAACCGGTCCACTTTGAAGAGGCCGTCGAGCCGATCGGGTTTCTTCTCGTGATGAGACATGGAGTGGTGTGTCTCAGAAACTCCCAGCCACGGAAATGCGCGATCGCTGCCACCGTTTGCCAGCATGCAGGAGACGATGCGCGTGGAGTCTGTTTGGTATGCCAATGCCACGAGGTCGAGCATGAGGCGCAGGTGCTCCGGCGCGGTGGCGGGGATACCGTCGGGCGCGAGGATGCCGGTTGGCGGGAGTTGGGCGGGGAATTTCTCTGCGGCCTGAATCTGCTGTTCGATGGAGCGCACGCTCTGGAGATACTCGTCGAGTTTATTGCGGTCGTCGCTTCCGAGGCGAGCGCTGAGGCGGCGGGAGTCGTCGCGCACGAGATCGAGCACGCTGCGGCGGAGCATGATGTCGCGAGCGCGATCTTGTTCGTTCCCCGTTTGCCGCGGGTCCTGAAACATCCGCTGGAAAACCTGGCGGGGATTCAGTTCGTGAGGCATGGGAGTCGTGGCACTACGCCAGGAGATGCTGTTGCGATAGACGCCACTGTAGCCCGCATCGCACATGCCCGGAGGCTGCGGGCGTTCGCAGGCCAGTTCGAGCGAGGGCAGGCGTGTCTGCTGCGCCAGATGTTGAGCCGCGAATTGATCTATGGAGACGCCGGCGTGTAATTCGCGGCCAAAATTCTTTCGCGGATGCGCCGCGGTAAGGAAACTGGAGGTTTCGCGTGGATGCTCACCGCCGCCGTCCCCGTGGTCGCGCCCTTGGTTATGCGTGAGGCCACTGGTGAAGAGCACCTCGCTGCGCACATCAGCGAGTGGTTCCAGCGTGGGCGAAAGGGTAAAGTTGGTGCCCTCTTCCTTGAGATACCAACTTTCCACGTTCACTCCGTTGGGCACATAGAAAAAACCGAGCCGTGTGGGGAATCGTGGGGAAGCTGCGGCGGCACGCGCTGCGCGCGGCAGCATGATTTCGAGGGCGGGCAGAGCGAGCAGAGCACCGACTCCACGGAGGAAGTGGCGACGAGGGATGGAA
This sequence comes from Verrucomicrobiaceae bacterium, assembly GCA_043753265.1. GTDB lineage: Bacteria > Verrucomicrobiota > Verrucomicrobiia > Chthoniobacterales > Chthoniobacteraceae > SXWH01. The sequence goes on along the minus strand of JAYUWZ010000914.1, from coordinate 296 downwards.
GGGTTCATGGCTATTTCAGTTGGTCGGTCACGGCGAGACGGCGATTGCGAAAGGGGTAGCTTTTGATGAGTTCCACGACCAGGTCACCCATTCGGTAATCCTGGGGCGCGACCTTTCGAACGACGGAGGCGAGCGCACGGTGGTCGTAGGCTTCCGGACTGCGCCCAAGGGCATAGGTGAGGAGCTTCAGCGCAAAACACTTGGCGAACTCCTCCCGGCGCGAAAGCAGGAACGCGCGCAGGCCGTCCGTGCCATCGATCTTCGTACCATCGGGCAGGATGCCGGTGGCATCGATG
>JAYUWZ010000913.1:0-6165 GCA_043753265.1 Verrucomicrobiaceae bacterium | reverse complement strand
CATGCCGTGGGCTGGAAAATCACCATTTCCACGGATGCATGTGCAAAGAGCGTGCCGCACATGAAAAGGAAATGGAATGTTTTGGGCGGCCAGTTTTATCGGATCGCACGATGCCATCGTGAACAGGGAAACGATTGCTTACCATGAAAACGATGCAAAGCTCTTCGAAACGCCGTGCCCGCCGCAGTGTGTGGAGCGGGCAGAATCTCAGGCTCATCCGCGCCGCGTTGCGCGTGTGGGAACTGAAACAACGAGCCAAGGGGGCTTGGATTTAAGATTTAGGAATTAAGATTTAAGATTTGCTGGCGAGAGAAGGGTCGCGCCTCGCGAGACTGGTGCAACCCGGAATTTTGATTCAGGCGGCATCCACGAATCCAGCGTTGAGCCCGGAGCAAATCTTAATTCTTAAATCCTAAATCACCGCACCGTTGCCCACAGGGTGCTGGCGGCGTGGGCTGAGGGGATATCGGGGAGGGCGTTTTCACGGTGGAAGTCGCCGCCACGGCGCTGGGTTTTGAGGCAGAAGCGGGCCATGCGCTCAAGGCCGCTGGTGTCGAGCTTAGTGCAATTGGTGGAGAGGAGGATCCGGGCGGTGGGGGTGGTGAGTTCGAGGGCAGCGAGGATGAGATTTTCCATATCCTGCTCCACCTGCCATTTGCGGCCCTGGTTGCCGCGGGAGAAGGTGGGCGGATCGAGGATGATGGCGTCGAACTTTTCCCCTCGGCGGGCCAGGCGCGGGAGGACTTCGAGGACGTCGGCGGCGATGAAGCGATGGCGGGCTTCGGGCCCTTTCCCGGTGGCCGGGTTTTCGACGGGGATTCCATTGAGGGTGAAGTTTTCGCGGCCGCGATCGAGGGACTTTTTGGAGAGGTCCACGCTGAGGGTCTCGGCACCTGCGAGGGCGGTGACGAGACTGAAGGAGCAGGTGTAGGCAAAGGTATTGAGGACTTTGCGTGGGGCGATGCGGCGGAGGAATGCGCGATTTGCCCGCTGGTCGAGGAACAAGCCGTGGGAGTAGCCGGCGCTGAAATCGATCTGGTATTGCACACCGGCTTCGCGGACGACGGCGATGGGGCCGAGCGTGGCGTCGCCGCTGAGGAGCGTGGGGGAGATGCGATCCTGGTTTTGCAGGGGGAGGAATTTTGCGAACACACGGCGGGGCTGCCATCCCACTTCGGGGCTCCATTCCGCGAGGCCGGCGGCGAATTCGTCGCGGGCGGGCTCGTTCTTAAAGCAGATGAGGGCGTCCTCCCCCAGCCGCTCGACCCAGCCCTCCGGGCGGGAGCAGACGCGATGGGCATCGGTGCCCGCGGCAACAAAGGCGGAAAACTGTGCCTGGGAAATCCAAGGCGATGGAGATGGTAACGAATGCTTCACTGGCATGCCTAGAGAACTGATTGCCAGTTGCCCCGGCATCAAGTAGGTTCGCCGCCCTTTTCATCGCTCCAGCATTATGCGCCGTACTTTCGCCATCCTCCTTTTTCTCGCCGGTCTCTCGATCGCGCCGCTCGTCGGCCAGGGTATTGATCCCGCCCAGGACCAATATGTGACCGCCTTTCTAAACTCTCGCAAAGCCGAGGAACTGGAGGGTGCGGGCGACCTGCGCGGTGCGCTGAAGACGTACCGCTCCGTGGCGGAAACGCTCTCGCGGCTGGAACAGACGAATCCTGATTTTCAGCCCGAGATGAGGGCGTGGCGCTTGAAGCGGACGATGGAGGCGTTGGATCGCATCCAGGCAAAGATGGGCCCTGGTGGCAATGAAGCACCGCTGGCCCCCGCCCCTGGGGATGTGGACATCGGCCTGCCGCCGCTGTCGCCGCTGGACTCGGAGCCTGTGCGCCCGCCCACTGTGGGCAAGCCTGGGAAGCCGGTGAAGCCAGCGGTGCGCCAGCCCAAGGAAGACTACGGGGATGACCCGGTGGCGGGCGTGCAAAAGCGCATCGCATCACTGGAGACGCAACTCACGGAGGCGAATGAGAAGCTTTCCGAGGCGCAGCAGAAGAATGCGGAACTTTCCGAGAATCTCACCGAGGCGATGAGCGCCCGGACCAAGGCGGAGACCGAGCGCAAGAAGGCGCAGGACCTCGCGGAGGTATACCAGAAAAGCGTGCTGGAGCTGAAGACCAAGGGCGATACCTCGGGCTCACGCGCCAAGGAACTCGAGACGCAGCTCGCGATGGCCAAAAAGCAAAACACGGAGCGCGAGGCGGACCTGCGCGCCGCGGAGGAGCGCATCGACCAACTGCTCTCGCGCAGCCGTGCGGTGGCCAAGCAGGCGGAGACGGCGGTGAAGCTGCCGGGCGAGGTGAAGACCCTGCAGGCCAAGCTGGAGACGGCGAACACGCAGCTCGCGGGAATCACCAAGGAGCGCGACGATGCGCGCGCGGAAATCACGCGCCTCAAGGATCTCAACAAGCAATCCGAGAAGCTCATGGCGGACAACACGGCGCTGCTGGCGAAGCTCGCCGCAGCGGAGCAGCAGGTGCTCACCTTCAAGGCGGACATGCCAAAGAAGGACCAGGAAATCGCCTCGCTGAAGACGCAGGTAACGGAGACCTCCAAGGCGCTCGCAGCCTCGCAGGAAAAGAATACGATTTTGCAGACGGAACTCACCACCGTTCAGAAGAAGGTGGACGAGTATACAAAGCAGATTCAGCAGTACAAGACGGACAAGACCGCGAGCGTGGAGGAGAAGAGGAAGATGGAGGAGGAGAACCGGATGCTACAGGGCATCGTGATGCGCGTGCTGCAGGATGACGCGAACCGCGCCTCGCGCCGCAAGATCGTGCAGAAAGAACTGGATCGGCTGCAGATTCAGTCGGACGTGCTGCTCAAGCAGATTGGTTTCCTCACACAACCCGTGGTGAATTTGCGCCCCGAGGAGCGCCGCCTCTTTAAAAAGCCGAAGCTCGAAGTGGAAGACCCCAACACGCTCGTGGCATTCAAGTCTGAGAGTGCGCCGACGGTGCCCGGAGCGGCTGCTCCCACCGCAGAGCCGGCCAAGGAACCGGAGCCCGCGAAGCCCACGGAGAACCCGACCGAGCCAGCGAAGGCCCCTGAAAGCACGCCTCCCACGGCGGGCACTCCCCCCACCCCACCACCGACCACGCCGGGCACGACGACGGAGCCGGAGCCTGCGAAGCCCGCAGCGGAAATGGCGAAGCTCGACACGCCGCCAGCCACGACCACAAAGCCGGAGCTTCCTGGCAAAGAACCCGGGCTCACCGAGCCGGATGTGCGCAACAGCGCCAGCAGCAATGCGAGCCGCGTGCTCCCTGAGGACGTGCGCCCGCTCGCCGAGCAGGCCAAGCAATTGTTTGAGCGCGGCAATTATCCCGAGGCGGAGAAAGCCTACCAAAAAGCGCTGCAAGCGGCGCCGTCGAATCTGCATCTGCTTTCGAACACAGCGGTGGTGCAATTCCGCATGGGCAAGCTGAAACAGGCGGAGGAGACGTTCCGCAAAGCGCTCGCCATTGCGCCGGAGGATCACTTCTGCTGGGGCACCCTGGGCATCGTGCAATACAGCCAGAACAAGTACGACGAGGCGGTGAACTCGCTGACGAAGTCGCTGGCGATCAATCCCAAAAACCCAACTGCGCACAACTATCTCGGCATCACGGCCGCGCAGAAGGGCTGGCTGGAAGCCGCTGAAAAGGAACTACTCACCGCAACACAGCTCGACCCGAAGTATGCCGATGCGTGGTTCAACCTCGCGGTGACGCACACGCTGAAGAATCCCCCGAACAAGGAGGAAGGGCGCAAGGCTTACAAGAAGGCGCTGGAACTCGGTGCCGAGGCGGACCCCGCCATGGAGACCTCATTGAAGTAGGCTCGAGGACCCGCGTCATTGCTCCCATTTTATCCTGATGAAAAAACTCATCCTCATCCTCATCCTGCTCGCAGGCGCTGGTTATGCCGTCTGGCCCTACCACGTGTCGGGACAGTTTCGCGACGCGCTGAATGAGCCAGACGTGAAGACTCTCGAAAAGCTGGTGGACTGGCCAGCATTGCGGGATTCGGTGAAAGCGCAATTGCAGGCGCATGCGGAGACACTGGTGAAGGAAAGGAACCGCGGCACCATGGTGCACCCTACTCAAAGCGAAGTCATCAAGTCGGTGCTGGAGAAGGCCGTGGGAGATCGATTCACGCCGGAAAACTTTGCGAAAGATGTAAAGAAGCGGGACGGCAAGCCGGACCTGGAGAAGGTGGAAATCACGAGCCGCACCTGGAATTCCGCAACAGAGTTTCACGTGAAGTCGAATATCGCCGAGGGCCCGCTTCGATTTACGATGGCAGGCGCTTCCGGCTGGAAGCTGGTGGATATTCAACTCGGACCCGATGAAGTGGACATGAAAGCACTGGTCGCGATCGTTCCCATGGCGCCTGGCCAGCCGGCGGCCACGCTGCCGAAGAAAGAGCAGTGGATTTTCAAGGGCTACCAGAATCCCCTGGATAAGAAGGCGACGAAGTAGGGCCACACCCTCAGGCAGTCAGCCCACTGCGCGATTCGCATGGAGTTCACGCATAGATGCCGAAGCAAGGTGTTTTCCTGGAACTGACTCGCGAATGAATTACTCGTTCCACGATCCTTCACGCCACGAGCCCCTGGCGAACGCAGAGTGGAACCTTCAGCGCGTCCGCGATGCGATCATAGGAATATGCCGTGAAGCGGAGTCGGCCTTCGACTCTCAGCGTCTCTGGCCAACGCACCCGGAGGACGATGAGCCCGGCTCACCTGCGGGTAGGATTTTCCGCGGGCTTTACGACGGTGCAGCCGGCATGCTGCTCGGTCTCGACCGGCTCTCCAAGGAGGGCTTCTACGAGCCGACTCTAGACCTTGCGGCAATCGCCGGGGGTCTTCACAAAGCCTCGCTCACCTCGCCAGATCAGGAAGGTGCTGGTGCATCGCTGCTGGTCGGGTCCAGCGGAATATTGCTGGTCGCGTACGGCCTCGCCCCATTGGCGGCAACGGCAGATACCCTCGCCACCGCGATTGGTGCCAACGTGGCGAATCCATCCAATGAATTACTGCTCGGGGCCCCGGGGACGATGCTCGCAGCCCGCGCCATGTATCAACGCACTGGAGAGGCACGCTTCGCGAATCTGTGGCGGGCAAGCGCCCGCGAATTGCTTAAGCGCCAGGAGAAGGACGGCCTCTGGACTCAGGATCTTTACGGCAGGCGCCAGCGCTGCATCGGGGCAGCCCATGGCTTCGCTGGCAACATCCTCGCGCTTCACGCTGGTTCGGAGTTGCTCGACGATGCCTCGTCGATGGAGAGACGCGCGGTCGAGACGGCCCGCGCAATAGCGCTCGTGGATGGCAACCTTGCAAGCTGGCCAATCGGTGAGGGCAGCTCACGCCCCGGCACCTTGCCACGGGTGCAGTGGTGCCATGGTGCGCCCGGCATCGTCACATCGCTCGCCAAACTGGCACCGGACGATGCAACCCACGGTGCACTGATGACCGCTGGCGGCGAACTCACCTGGGCGGCAGGCCCCGTCGCTGGAAATGCAGGGCTTTGTCACGGCACTGCGGGCAATGGCTTCGCATTCCTGTCCCTTTTCGAAAGGACGAGGGATGAGCGCTGGCTTGAGCGGGCGCGCGCGTTTGCAATGCACGGCCTCGATCAAGTTATCCGACTTCGCGCGGAAACAGGCCTCGGTCGGTACTCGCTCTATACGGGCGACATCGGTGCAGCTCTATTTGCGGCTGCCTGCCTTAATGGCGATGCACGATTTCCGGGCCTCGACGACCTGTAAATGGCGGTGCCCCCGGGCTGCAATGCAATCTTCCTTTTGGCAGGGCTTCATCTCGGTGGAACTTTGGCAGGCCAGCCTTTTTTACAGCCGGACTGGAAGGTTGGCACGAACCGTAGTGGCCTACATGTACATGCATTTTCACCACCCGGCGGTCGTCCTCTTTACAGCGCTGCTGGCGTTTACTTTTACGGGTTCTATTCAGGGAGCCCAGCGTGCTTCCTCACAGAAAGAGAACAGCACTGCGGTTAAAAAATCCGCGACCACCCCTGTTTCCAAGAAGCCTGCGGGCACCTCCAAAACCAAGCCTGCTGCGAAGAAACCCACCGCAGACAAGGCCACCGAGGAGAAGCCTGCGGCCAAGTCTTCTGAAAAACCGGTGGAAAAAGCAAAGGAGGTAAGCAAGCC
>JAYUWZ010000912.1:0-12883 GCA_043753265.1 Verrucomicrobiaceae bacterium | reverse complement strand
CCCCGTGCGCAGGCCACCGCCCGCGAGCACGCAGGTAAAGCACTTCCCGTAATGACCGCGCCCGCCACCACTATCGAAGCCCGCCGGACGGCCGAATTCCGTGGCGATGACCACGAGCGTTTTGTCGAGCATGCGCTCTCGATCGAGGTCCGCAAGCAGCACCGCAACGCCCCGATCGAGCCGCTGGATGAGGTCGTGCTGTTCCTTCTGCGCGGCGTTGTGGGTGTCCCACCCCGCGCCGTTGACGAAGTTCAAATTGAAGCCCACCTCCACAAAGCGCGTGCCCCGTTGAAGCAGCCTGCGGCCAAGCAGGCAGCGCTGGCCAAACTCATCGCCATACTCCTCGCGCAACGATCCGCGCTCGGATTTGAGATCGAACGCCTTCATGAAATCGCAGCGTTGCAGGCGGAAGCCCTCGCCAATCGCATCGTCGTAATCGCGCACCAGCTTGTCACCGGGGTGTGCCTTCGTGAAGTCCTCGCGCAGTCCGCCCAGCAAAGCTTCGCGGCGCTGCTGGCGCTCATCGCTGATGCCCGGTGCGCGGGTGAGCCCGGCAGGCCCGCTCTCGGTATCCGTGAGGTACACATAGCCCGCCTTCGGCCCAAGAAAACCAGACCCGCGCGTGGCGCTGGGATAGCCGATGACCACATAGGGCGGCACGCCTTCCACCAGCGGCCCGCGGCACGCGGTGACTAGGCTGCCGATGCTGGGATACACGACGCTCCCGCTCACCGGGCGCCCCGTATGCATGCGATTCACCGCGGCGGCGTGCTCGTCTATGACGTTGTGATTCACCGTGCGCACAGGCACGAGCCGGTCGGCCATTTTGGCGAGCCTCGGGAGATGTTCGCAAAACTGCACACCGGGGATGGCGGTATCGATTACGTTGTAGTAGCAGCCCGCCTGCTTCTTGCCGTCACCCCGGGTTTTCTTGGCGTCGAAGGTGTCCACCTGCGACATGCCACCGCCCAGCCACACAAAAAGCACGTGCTCGGCTTTGCCCAAAGCGATGGGCTGCGCTTCCGCAGCCCGGGCAGGCGAACCAAGAGCAAGAGCGCCACCGGCCACTGCGGCGGAGGCGAGAAAATCACGACGGGAGATCGAGGAGGTCACAGGCATGCATTGATTACCCTATTCAAAACAAGGTCTTTGGCAATGAGGACGGACACCTGCCAAAAGGCGGTCCTACCCCCGGTTGATTGCCACCGCACAATGCTTGTAGCTGGGCTGCCTCGAGTGCGGGTCGAAAGACGGAAAGGTGAGGCAGTTCATCTCCGGGTAATGCATGGGGATGAACACCTGCCCGGGCTGCACGGTGGGCGTCACAAAGGCCGCCGCGGTGATCATTCCCCGGCGCGAACGCACCTCCACCGTGCTGGATGGCAGGATTCCCAAGGTGGCCGCATCGGCGGGATTGATCTCCACGTAGCACCCTTCCGGTGCGAGGCGGCGGAGTACGTCGCTCTTGTTGGTGCGCGAACCCGTGTGCCACTGGGCCGACGTGCCACGGCCTGTCAGCAGCACGAGCGGATACTCGGCATCGGTCGGCTCGGCGACCGGCCTCGGCGGGTCGAAGAGGAAGCGCGCTTTGCCATCCGGTGTGAAAAACTGGCCATCGGCAAACAGGCGGCGCTCCGTCTCTGGCATTTCCAGTTCATCGTGCCCGTTTGCGGCATCGTGCTTCGCCGGCAGTGGCCACTGGATTCCTCCGCACGCGTCGATGTGCGCGTAGTCGTGGATGCCGGTAATCTCGCAGGGTTGACCCACGGAAAGCTTCTTCATCATTTCGAACGCAGCCTCCGGCGTCTTCCACTGGGCAAACATTTCACCGCAGCCCCAGTGGTGCGCGACCAGTTGGAAGATGTGGTAATCCGCCAACGCCTGCCCCGGCGCGCGTCGCACTTTTTTCACAAGGCCGATGCGGCGCTCACTGTTGATGAGCGTGCCTTCCTTCTCACCCCACCCTGCCGCGGGCAGCACGAGATCGGCCTGCAGCGCGGTCTCCGTGGTGGTGTAGAGGTCCTGCACCACGAGGAAATCGAGTTTCTTGAGCAGTTCCTTGAATTTCCCATTCTGGATCCACGAGTGCGAGGAGTTGGTGGCAATGACCCACAGTGCCTTGATTTTCCCGTCCTCAATGCCTTGCACGATTTGGTCGTAGGCGAGGCTGGGCTGCTCGGAAATCTGCTGCGATTCAATTCCCAGGATGGACGCGACCTTGTCCCGGTGCGCGGCATTTTTAAAATCGTGCCCGCCGACCAGGCTCGTCACGTTTGCGAAAAGGCGGGAGCCCATCGCGTTGCACTGCCCGGTGATGCTATTGGCGCCGGTGCCGGGCCTGCCGATGTTCCCCGTCATCAGCGCGAGCGCGATGATGGCCTGCGCCGTCCGCGTGCTCTCGTGGCTTTGGTTCACGCCCATCGTCCACCAAAAGGAAACACGCTTTCCGTCGCGGATGGTTTCGGCGAGATGCCACAGTTCATCCGGGCTGAGTCCGCTCTCGGCACTCACCCGGTCGGTGGTGAACTGGGTGACGAACTCCGCAAATTCCGCGAACCCCGTGGTGTGCGCAGCGACATACTCGCGATTGATCCATCCGCTAGTGATGAGGATATTCGCAATGCCGTAGAGCAGAGTGAGATCGCTCTTCGGCAGCAGCGGGTAGTGCTGGGTGGCAGCCATCGCGGTCTCAGTTTTGCGTGGGTCGAGCACGATGATTTCCGGGTTGTTCCGGTTCCGCAGCACGCGCTGCCACATGATGGGATGCGCGATACAGGGGTTGGCCCCGATGAAGACCAGCACATCGCTCTCCTCGAAATCCGCGTAGGTGAAGGGCGGGGCATCGAAGCCGAAGGATTGCTTGTAGGCGACATGCGATGTGGCCATGCACTGGCGCGTGTTGGAATCACAGTGGATGAAGCCCATGCCAAATTTCCACAGTGTGCCGAGCAACGCCATTTCCTCCGTCACGATCTGGCCGGTGGAAAGATAGGCCGCCGACTCTGCCCCGTGCTCCTTTTTCACGGCCTTGAAACGCTCGCAAAAGACCTCCATTGCGCGCTCCCACGAGATGGGCTCCAACTCTCCTGTCTGTGGATTGCGCAGCAGCGGAGTGGTGGCGCGATCGCTGGCTGCGAGTGGCGTCAGTGCCTCCCAGCCTTTGGGGCAGGCCATGCCGAGATTCACGGGGTAATCCGTCTCGGGGCTCAGGTTCACCGCCTGCCCATCGCGCATGTGTACTTTCAGCCCGCATCCCGTGGAGCAAAAGCCGCACACGATGGTGGTCGTCGCATCGGGCGAAAGCCGGGTGGGCACCTGCCCGAGGCCGAACTTCCCAGGCTCGCGCACAAGGTCCTGCGTGAGCGGTCCATCGAACCTGCGAATGGCTGGGTTCAAATCGGTAAGGGCAATTTTCATGTAGGTACACCTCCAGGCATCCGCGGCCCTGCGGCGGCGCGGAAAAATACGATTCGCTCTGCCAGCACCCCGGCAAGCGCGCAGACAAATGCAGCCACTCCGGGCCAGTGCGCAGAGCCCATGAATGCGAACGCGGCGAACAGGGCGCTGCCGAGAATGGCAAATACCCGCGCATCGAGCAAGGAGCGCAGGAGCACCATGGCCGTTCGCGCGGAACGATGGTTGGGGTGTTCATCATCCTCCACGGCGCGCATGCGCGAGGAGGTATCCGCACCCGCAAATAGAAAATGGACTACCACCGCAGCCGCAACGAGCGGCGCGGATCCCAGTGCAATCGCCGTCGCATGAAGACCAAGCACCACGGAGCTGCCAAAGAACTTGCGGAACGTATCGCGCACCGACCAGCTCGGACGCCGCGTGTCGACATAGATCATGGCCGAGCAGAGCACGCCCACTACCGCAAGCGATGCGGTGCCCATGCCCAGCATGCGTGCAACGTCCCAGCCCAGCCACAGGGCACCGGTAAAGGCGACTCCCGCGCCTGCAAAAAGGCTGAAGCCCAAAATCTCCCGGCTCATCCAGGAAGTGCGGAGACCGAGGAAGAATCTCCATGCTCCGAGCGGTCGCCCGAGATGCAGCACGCTCACTCCAAGCCCGGCTTGCAGCAGCACCGTCGCGGCAATCGCCAATGCCAGGGCGGCCGGGCTCGCTATCCAGCCGAGCACTGCCGCTCCCGTGTAAGCGCCCGCGGCGGCTTGAGTGAGGACCAGCATGAAAATGAGAGGCCAGTGCGCGTCATCGAGGCGCAGGTCGGAGTCGTCGGCAGGCCGGGCATTGGCCGGCATGGTGCGCGAGGTGGAATAGGAGGTGGTGGGGTTTGTGTAGCTCGATTCAAATGCGCCCGGCGTGACCCGCGCTCCATTGCGCGAGGCCTCGACCACAGCGGCCTTGTTTACCACCTCGATGCGAATGGCCTCATTGGGGCAGGCCTGCACACAGGCCGGGGCCTCGCCCGCGGCGAGGCGGCCCTGGCACATGTCGCACTTTCGCACGATGCCGCGCTTGGGCGAATACTTCGGCACATCGTACGGGCATTTCAGCACGCAGTACTGGCAGCCAATGCACTGGTCATCGAGATGCCGCACGATGCCCGTTTCCTCATCCTTCTCATAGGCCATCACCGGGCAGCCCTCCGCGCACGCCGGGTCCACGCAGTGGTGGCAGGCGGTGGTGATGGTCTGCTGGTAGGGCTCCCAGCGCGAGCCGCCGTGCACCATGCCCACCGTGCGCCACAACTCGTCTTCATCCAGGCCATTCATGGAATGGCAGGCGCTCACACAGGCCTTGCAGCCTGTGCAGGCATCGAGGTCCACCGCGAATGCATACTGCTCACCAGCCTTGGGGCGCTCCAAGGGAATCAAATCCTGGTAGTAGCGGGACTGCGCGGGCAGTTGGTGACGGTCGTGCTTGCGGGCAAAACGCTCCACCGCCGTGAGGCGTTGCTGCTCTGCGAGCAGGTCGTCGATCAGCGTTCGCGGTTCCTCGCTCATTCGGCGAAAAGCTCCTGGAGGCGTCCGATTTCATGGCGCGTGCTAAACTGCAAAAAAGTTTCCTTCCCCGTGCGATGACGAACGTAGGCCTTCAGCATCTTTTCAATCGTCTGCGGAAGGTCATCCGCTGCGACGCCATTGTAAACCTGCCGTCCCACGGCCTGGTATTTGCCAAAGCCACCACCCACAAACACGTGGTAGCCGTCCACGCTCTCTCCGCCGACCTTCACCTTCGCGCCGAGCAGGCCGATGTCGCCCATGTAGTGCTGCGCGCACGAATTCGGGCACCCGGTGAGGTGGATGTTCACTGGCTGGTCGAGCTCCAGCTTCTTCTCGAGATACTTCCCGAGCGCGATCGCGTGACCCTTGGTATTGGAGGAGGCAAACTTGCAGTAGCTGTTCCACGTGCATGCAATGATGCCGCTGGTCACGTTCGACTGGGTGGTGCTGAGCCCCATCTTGCCAAGCGCCTTTTTGAGCGTGGGCACAAAGGCATCCGGCACATTGGGGATAATCAGGTTTTGCCAGACTGTGAGCCGCACTTCGCTGCTGCCGTAGAGTTCCGAGAGTTCCGCCAGGCGAATCATTTGCTTGGGCGTGAGGTGGCCCACCGGAATCGCCACTCCGACGTAATTCAGCCCGCGCTGCTTTTGCGGGAAGTCACCCACGTGCGAGTGAGGCAGTTCGTGCGAGGCCCAGCGCAGCTTGTCCGCGTGGTATTCCGAGCGCGCGAGTTTCCAGCCGAGGAGTTTCTCCGTTTCCTCGAGATACTCGGCCAGCGTCATCTTCTCGAGCAGGTGCTTGAGCCGGGCTTTTCTCCGGTCACCACGATTGCCCTTTACGATGAAGACGCGCACCAGCGCACAGACCACCCGGTTAATGTCCGCAGGAGCGACCACCACGCCGATGTCGCGGGCGAATGCCTTGTGACCGGTGGCACCGCCGAGGCAGATGCGGAATACCACCTTGTCGTCCACCATCACCGCTTTCACACCGATGTCGTTTGTGTCTTCCACCGCGCCGATGAGTCCGCCGCCATCATAGGCGATATTGAACTTTCGCGGCAGGTCGTAAAACTCGCGATTGTTGATGATGAGCGTGCCCAGTTCGCGGATATAGGGCATCACGTCAATAAGCTCCACGGGGTCCACGCCCGCGGTCGGGTTTGCGGTGAGATTGCGGATGTTGTCCGCGCCGGCCCCGCGCGTATGCAGGCCCACCGCTTGAATCCTGCGCAGCACCTCGGGCGCGTCCTTCGGCTGGATGAGCCGGATTTGGAAATTTGCGCGCGTCGTGATCTGCACATAGCCCGTGGTGAGTTCCGCAGCCACCTTCGCGATTTCGCGCAATTGGTACGAGGCTATCGCTCCGCCGGGAATGCGCAGGCGCGCCATGAAGGAATCCTTCACAGGAGTGAGGAAGAAGAGGCCGTTCCATTTGAAGCGGAAGATTTCCTCCTTGTCCGGCGTCTTGTTCGCCACTGCGTTTTCGAGGATCTGCTCGTAGGCATCGAGCGGGTGCATCTCGCGCTTCACGCGTTCCTCGAAGATGAGGTCATCGAGCGCCGTGGATTTCTCCGCCGCAGGAGCCGACTCCACATCGCCGAACTTCTGTCCGCGTGCGGCGACTCCTGCGAAAAGCCCGGTGAGATACTCCTTCTGGTCCGCGCTGAAGGCAGCGCCGTTCATGGATGCTGTGATAGTGCTCATTTAGTACACGTCCCTCGAGTAACGTTTGTCTGCCTTGAGTTTTGCCACGTAGGCCTTCGCTTCGTCAGGCGAACGGCCACCGGCTTCTTCGATAATAGTAAGCAGCGCGGCATCGACATCCTTCGCCATGCGCGAGGCATCGCCACACACGTAGAAGTGCGCGCCATCCTCCAGCCAGCTCCACATATCGGAGGCGGCCTCAATCATGCGCGTCTGCACGTAGATTTTCTCGGCCTGGTCGCGGCTGAATGCGAGATCGAGCCGGGAGAGAAAGCCATCCTTGCGCCAGCCCTCCAGAGACTCCTCGTAAAGGTAATCTGTCGCGCGGCGCTGGTCGCCAAAGAGCAGCCAGTTCCGGCCCTTCGCTCCCAGGGCGAGGCGTTCCTCCAGGAATGCGCGGAAAGGCGCAATGCCGGTGCCGGGCCCCACCATGATCATCGGCGTGTCGCCACTGGCCGGCGGCTTGAAGCCATGGGAGGGTTGGACGAAAATCGGCGCCCGGGCGGTGTCATTCATGCGATCCGCGAGATAAGTAGAGGCCACTCCCTTGCGCATGCGTCCATGCGCCTCGTAACGCACTGCACTGATGGTGAGATGCACTTCATCCGGATGCGCCTTGAGCGAGGAGGAGATGCTGTAAAGCCGGGGCGCGAGCTTCTTCAGCATCGAGGCAAACTCCGCAGCGGTGAACGGTTGTGTGAGTTCCGCGAGAAGGTCGATGACCTCGCGTCCGTAGAGCCATTTCTTCAAGTCGTCCTTGCGCTCCGGTGCGATGAGGGCTGCGAGGTCACTGCCGGGCGAACGCTTTGCGGCGGCGGCCAGCAGGTCGTTGGAAGGCTTCGTGACGTCGAAATGGTGCGTGAGCGCGTGACGCAGGGACATCTCGCTGCCACCGGCATTCACGGCTTCCTCGCCATCGAGGCCCAACAGGGCAAGGACGTCCGCAACATACTGCGTGCAGTTGCTCGCATACACCCCGAGCGCATCGCCGACCTCGTAGGAAAGACCGCTGCCAGCGAGGCCGATCTCGAAATGGCGCACGTCCTTCGCGCTGCCATCGCGGGAGAGGCGGATGTTTCGCAAGAGGGGTGCGGGAAAGGGGTTCTTTTTCCCATACTCGATAGTCGCCGCGGGTGTTACTTCAGCTCCATTGGTGATTGCCAGGGCCGGGGCCGGAGCGGGTACCCCCAAGCTATCCGCCAGTTTTGCAAACACGGCTTCGGTCCACTCCTTCGCAGGCGTCTCGTAGTCCACGTCGCAGTCCTTGCGCTCCACCACGCGCTGCGCGCCGAGGGCCGCGAAACGCTCATCGCATATTTTTCCAAACTCACAAAAGGCGGAGTAGTTTGTGTCGCCGAGCGCGAGCACACTGTAGCGCACGTTTTCCAACCGGGGCGCGGTATCGCTTTTCAGCCAGCCCCAAAATGCTTGCGCAGCATCGGGCGGCTCGCCATCCCCGTAGGTGCTGGTGATGACCAGCACATTCGACTCGGTGGTCCACTGCACGGTGTCGTGCTTTTCGAGGCTCACCACGCGGGGGGCAAAGCCGCGCGCCTCGGCCTCCTTGGCGGTCTTCTTGGCGAGACCCTCGGCGGTGCCCGTCTGGCTGCCGTAAAGCACCAGCAAGGGAGCCTTGGGTTTTTGCTCGCCGGCCAGCATGGCGGGAGCAGCCCCGGCGTCGCTAAACAAACCCGCCAGAAAGCCGTTCAGCCACATCCGTTGCTCGGAGGTAAAAGGGGCGTTTTCAGGAATGTATGGAATACGTGTCATCAGTTCGAAAGAAGTCGTGTGAGAAGGTAGAGACTGAGGGCGAGCAGCGCCCAAAATCCGGTGCGGTAGAAGACGAGCGGGTCGCGCAGCAACAGCGGCGCCCGCTTGCTGTAGAAGGGCTCGACCTTGGCAGGATGCGCCAGGTCGAACGCCATCTCGCTGTAGTGCTGGTAGCGACGCTCGGGCTCTACGCTGAGTGCGCGCAGTATCACATGCTCAAGCCATGCGGGGATATTCGGATTCAGCGTAGAGGGTCTCTTGAGCGTGGCAAAGGCGGGTGTCTGGAAGCGCTCAATTTCTCCGAAGGGAAAACGCCCCGTGAGTGCCTCGTAAAGCGTGACGCCAATGGCGAAGATTTCAGTCCGCTCGGAAATGGGTGCATTCTCAAAGCGCTCCGGTGCGAGGTAGCTCGGAGTGCCCGCGCGGGAGGTCACGCTGAAGACCTCCGCAGCGATCCCTAGGTCGATCAGTTTGAATCGCACGCGGTCGTAGTCGGACACGACGAGAATGTTCTCTGGCTTGATATCGCCATGCACGAGGTCGAGTTGCAGGAGCTTCACCCCCGTGTCGCAAAGAAACTTGCCGAGTGCCACGGAGTCATCCACGCCGAGCTTCCGCGACTTGACGAGCATCTTTAGGCTCGGGGCCTCCACAAACTCCTGGATGTAGTATCGCACCGTGGCGCGCTCCGGCACAAAGGCAGACACAAATGGCTCGGGTGCGAGTTCGGAGACTCGCTGTGCGTTCCACGCCTCCTTGATGAAACGGGCGAGCAATTCTTCATCCTCGGCAGCATCGACCGGTGCGAATTTCACAATCCAGCGCCGCTCGTCCTTCTCCGCAAGCCATACGCGATCGGTGCCTGCAAAGGAGCGCTGGAGTTCGTAACCGTCTACGATTTGTCCACGTTGTGGAGCGTCTGGGATTGGGAGAGGGAGAGCTTGCACGGCGAGGAGTTTGCCAGCTTTTGCGACGTCGATCACCACCGCGCTCATATCATCCGCCTCATCCTCCTTCACATTGTCGCGAGCGTGCTGCACGAGCACCCGGGCGCTGGCCCGGCGCTTCATCTGGCTGGAGAGTTCCTCGTGCGGGATGACGTTGCTCACCCCGTCCGAGCAGAGGATCGCGAGATCGCCATCCGCGATGTCAGTCTCGAACGTGTGCGGCTCGAGCTTTGGCGAAAGACCAATCGCCCGACGCAGCACGTGACACATCTCGGGGTCCACGTGATCCTCGGAGAGCTGGCGCAACGTGCCGTCCCGCGAGAGATACACGCGCGAATCGCCCACATTCAGCCCGAAGAGCCGATCGCCTTCGATGGCCACCACGCTCAGCGTGGAGACGAGTTCCAGGCTGTCGAAGCGCACGAGCGATTCCCGGTAGAGGGTTTCATTCACCACCCGCGCAAACTCGCCGAGCGCCCTTTGAGGCGACCACTCGCGCGGCCGTGCGCAGTAGTGTGTTACGATGCTCTCCACGATACGCCGGGAGGCTTCCGCGCCGCAGCGCGCGGCACCGGCACCATCCGCGAGGACAGCGATGACGGTCTCGCCCTTAATCCGCCACGCGCAGGAGTCTGCACTCTCGCTTTTCAGCGGGCGTGGGAGGCTGTGACTGGTAACATTTACTCGCATGAAAATAAGTAGGGCAAACTGCTCAGATGCGGGCTTGGGCGAGCGCTCCCCATGTGGTGCGCCAGCGGGTTTTCACGAGTGAAAGGCCCACGATGGCCAGCACGCAGAGTCCCGCAAATACGAGGAATCCCAGCGCGTAGGAGCCAGTGTATTGCTTTGCATAGCCGAGCGAACTCGCGAGCCAAAAGCCCCCGACTCCACCGCCACAGCCGACCAAGCCTGTCATTACGCCGAGATCCTTGCCGAAGCGCTGCGGGAGCAATTGGAAGACCGAGCCATTCGCCATGCCCAGGGCGCCGCTCGCGATTGCGAAGAGGACGGTGTTCACCCAAAAATTGGGCACCAGCGCGGACACCGTAAGCGAAACCGCAGCCAGCGCGTAAAACACGTAAAGCGACCGAATGCCCCCCACTCGATCTGCCACGGCACCGCCGATGGGCCGCGCGATTGCACCGAGGAAAGTACAGAGCGCCGCAAAGTCCCCCGCCTGCACCTTTGTGAGTCCGTACTCCCGGGTGAAGAAAAGGCTGTAGCTGCTGGCCAGGCCCACGAAGCCGCCAAAGCTGATGGTATAGTAAAAGCAGAACCAGTGGGCGTCCTTCTCCTTCAGCAGCTTCCAGTAATCGGAGAGCTTCTTCTTTTTCACTTCGACGGGCGCTTCCTTGGACAGCAGCACGTAGATGATAAACACGATGACCGCCGGAATCAGCGCCAGACCGAAGACCGCCTGCCAGCCGTATGCGGCAGCCACCCGCGGCGCAATGAGCGCATCCAGCACCACGCCCACATTGCCCGCGCCTGCCAAGCCCATGACCACGCCCTGCATATGCGGTGGATACCAACGGCCAGCCTGCGGCAACGCCACGGCAAAACTCGCGCCTGCGAAGCCGAGCAAGCAACCGAGAAAAATCGTGTGCCCATAAGTGGGCAGGCCATTCAGCCAGGCAAACGCCAGTGCGCCCATCACGATCAGTTGTGAAATCACCCCGGTATTTTTGGCTCCGATGCGATCCACGAGGAGGCCCAGCACGATGCGTAAGAAAGCGCCGCTGAGAATGGGCACCGCAACCATCATCGATTTCTGAGCGTCGTTGAGATGAAGACCCTCGCCAATCATCGGGCCGAGCGGGCCCAGGACTGTCCACACCATGAATGCGAAGTCGAAATACAGAAACGCGGTGAGAAGCGTTGGCAGATGGCCGGCGGATTTGAGTTCGGAAAGTTTCAAAGCGTTTGGATTGTTTTTTCGCCTTCCACCAAGACCGGTAAATGGCACGCCGCTCCCTTTAGCCCGTGGCATGCCAGCAAACGCCGCGCATGCCATTTCAAATGCCGCAACGTTTTCATGCTTTTGATGAATCGTTTTCATACCTCCCTCTGTAGCCATATTGGTTCAGGTTCACATCGCACTGAAAGTGGCACCTCCCACCGTGGGTTTTGCGCTACTATTCGTGCAGATCTTTGAGGGGATGCGCCGTGAGCACGGAATTTCGAACCACATGGGCTGTCGCGATTTATCCACACTGCACACATTTAAATGAGCAGCGAGCGCGGCGAAGAGTTCCAAGACCTAACGCTCTCACGCCGCGCCCGCCGAAGATTGCCGGTGATTTCTGGCCTGGCGTGCCGTGCTCACGCGTTCATGGATGGGCACGCCGCGAGCTGGGCGCTCGCGGCGTGCCAGTCATCACAACCACCTAAAAACTAATCGTCGCCTGCACGTAACCGAAGTCGGCATCGTCGCTGGCACCGGTGTTGGCCAGGTAATCGCCAGCCCAGAAATGGCTGTAGCCAGCCTCCAGGGTAAGCCACTTCGTGGCGGCATACGTGAGCGTGATGTCCGCCTCGGTGCCCGCATAATTGCTGGCCGAGCGGGCTGCCGCATTCAGCGGACGCACGGTGGCCACGCCATTGGCGCGGTACCAACTGTCGTCCGTGGACGCGAGCCAGAAGGCCTGAATCTCGGCCTTCGCCGTTAGCTTCTTCGTGGGTGCCGCCTTGAGAATGATTCCCACGTTGTGCATGTTCTGCCAGGAAAAGACGTCCATCTGGCCGTAGAACTTGTGGTTCGTCGGGAACAGGTTCTGGAACGTCTCGACGTCGCCATCCAATGGATCGTCATCGCCCGAGCCGTAGTTGTATTCAACACCAAGACGGGGAGACCATGCGGTGTTGAATGTGTAGCCCATGCCAATGTGTGCGGCAAAGGCGGTGAGGTCGCGGCCTCGCACCTCGCCGGTCTGGAAAGCGCAGGAACGAAACAATGGCTGAACGTTTGCGATATTGGCGTCCAGTCGGACAGACTCCGCATGGCGGACGATGATGGACTGAATGGTAACGTCCTGGGAAGGATTCGCGAGTAAGGCTCGAACGATGCTGCTTTCGCAGACGACGCCGGTAAGCCTGCCGCGTTCATCAACGACGGCCATCAGATCACAGTCGCTGATGATCAGTCGCTCGGCGACTTCTCGGAGGGTTGACGTTTCCGGCACGACAAGGCCGTGACGAATTCTCATCAGATCTCGAACGGAACGCTGCTGCACAGTACACCTCCTGACGCTGTTGGGGGATAGCGAAAAACGCGGGGAGCGTTTTATCAGCGTCAATGCACTTCTGGAAAACTTTGCCGCTGAGGTGCGACCGGTTCGCCATGAGTGTGGAAGTTGGTTTGACCCGGATTCCGATTTAAAGGACGCTGTGTGAGACAACCGTATGTCTCCAAAAAGAATCTGCATCGCCAATTCGTTACAGGCGTTACAAAGTCGGCGTCCTGCCTGCATTCACAGTGGATTTTGCTACA
>JAYUWZ010000911.1:0-2861 GCA_043753265.1 Verrucomicrobiaceae bacterium | reverse complement strand
CCACGTCTTGCCTGCATCGTCGCTGAGCAGTGCGTGCGCATCGTATTTGGAATCCGCGCGCGAGTGATTCGCCGGAATCACCAGCCGTCCGCGATGGTCGCCGCGCGTGAGCTGGATGCCGCGCCCTGGCCCGGTCGCATACCAGCCCCAGTCCTCCTTGTCGGCTTGCGCGGAGATGTCCACAGGCTTCGACCATTGCACGCCTTCATCCGTGGACACGCTGTAAAACACCTTGCGGCCCTGCGGCGCAGTGCGTGCGCGGATCGCTTTTTCGTGCTCGGTTCCGGAGTTCCACGTGAGCAGTAGATGCACGCGCCCGTCCTTTTCATCCACCACAGGGCAGGGATTGCCGCATGTGTTGGCCGCGTCGTCCCACACCACGCTCAGCGGCCCCCAGGTCTTGCCGGCATCCGTCGAGCGGCGCATGACCAGATCGATGTCGCCAGTGTCGCCGCCGCCGGTCTTCCGGGCTTCCGCAAAGGCGAGCACCGCGCCGCTCTTGGTCGTGATGAGCGAGGGGATGCGGTAGGTGTGGTAGCCGTCGCTGCCATTGGCAAACAGTGCGCCCGGCGTGCTGGCTGGGTCCTGCGCGTGGGCAAGGGTGGAGGTGAATGCAAAGGCGAGGGAGAGAAGGGTGCGTCGCATGGCTTGCAAATCTTGGTGGCCCGATGCTCCGCGTCGAGCGAAAGAAATGCGAAGCTCCATTGGAGCCCGTTCCTACTCGTGTGCGCTTCCCGCCAGCTCGCGCTGCTTGGCCTCGACTACGGGCGCATGCTTTGCCTTTGCATAGGCGCCGAAATCGTTGAACCACCATTTCTTTGCCCAGCGATACATCCAGTGTTTCTCGGGGATTTCCTCGCCCGGCAGCCATTGGGAGAAACGGGGGGTCATCGCCTCGAGTTCGGCCATCGCGGTGCCGCGAATGGTCGTGTCGCGCGCGCCGTGCTTCACCACGAGATCCTTCACCAGGTCCGGGCGCTCCAGCACCACGCAGCCTCGGGTATGCTCCGCGCTCAGCTCACGAAAGTCCTTGAGAAATCCGGAGTCGCGTATCGTGGCGTAGACGCCGCGCTCGTCGCGGATGTTCTCCGTGGCAAACTGGATGATCGGGCAGGGCTCGATGTCGCCGCGCGGATTCACGTGATGCGAGATGCCGGTGCTCATCGGGCACAGCGCCTCGCCCTTGCCATCGTAGTAGGCGTCCACGATGCCGATGGGCATCTTCGTGCGCATCTCCACCACAAAGCGGCGCACCTGCACGAGTTGCTCGGGCGTGAGCGCGAGCTGTGGATTCATCTTTGGCCCCACGGGGCGGTAGGTGTGGAACCACACGTAGTGCGCGCCAAAGTCGATGAGTTCGCGCAGCCATTGCTCCGTGCAGAGTTCACCGATGTTGGTCTTGCACACGCTCGTGGCCACGCCGGTGAGCAGGCCTTCGTTCAGGCAGGCCTTCAGCCCCCGCAGTGTGCGCTCGTACACGTGCTTGTTGCCGCGCCGTTCGTCGCTTGTGATTTCACGCCCCTCGATGCTGATGAGCGGCGTCGCGTTGCCCGCCTTGCGCAGGCGCTTCGCCACTTTCTCGGTGATGAACTGCCCGTTGGTGAATACCTGGAAATAGCAGTCCGGGTGCGCCTCCAGCAAATCAAGCAGCTCCGGGTGCATGAAGGGCTCGCCGCCGAGGATTCCGAAGAACGTGTTCCCGTGCGCCTTTGCGTCGTTGATGGTGCGGTTCAGCACCTCCAGATCGATCTGCACGCGCTCTGCGGCCACATCCACCCAGCAGCCCTGGCAGCGCAGGTTGCACGAGTTCAAAATTGAGAGGTAGAGGAAGGGTGGGAAGTATTCGCCGTGCTTGATGCGGCTCTTGAACTTCTGGATCGACCGGATGCCCTTGAATCCGAAGTTCCAGCAAAACTTCCACAAGCACCGTGTGTTGGTGGTGCGGAGGATTCGGTAGGCGAGGCTTGGAAACATGGCTGTGTCCAAAGATCACACAGCAAGCGCACGGCGGCAAGTGTCCCGTTCAGTTCCCTTTACCCAACCCAACTGAGGCCCGCAGCGCTGCCATGATTTCCCCAGCGTGCCGGATGGGCAGCGAGAAGTGCCCCTCGTTTTCCACCAGGTGCAACGTTGCCGTGGGCAGACGCGAGGCCAGTTCCCGGGCCACGCTCCAGTGAAAGTTCGAATCCTCCGTGCCGTGCCAGATGTGGATGGGTGCCTTGATGTCCGAGAGGCGGAACTCCCATGGATGCGTGTACAGCGAGGCGTCGTGAAACAGGCCGTCCACATCTGCAAAGGCATCGCGGTTACACCCAAATACAGACTCGAACGCCGTGCTGTCGCCCAGCGTTTCCGCGTCGGGACGAGGCAGGAGGGCCCGCAGGGGAGGGAGAAAAGCATTGGCATAGCGCCACATCATAAAGGGCCGCGTCATGCCAAAGAGCGCGCGCACCAGCCAGGGCTTCCGGTGAAAAATCCAGAGCAGGGTGCGATAGGTGAAATTCAGCGTGTCGTGGCTCTGCATCTCGGAAATCTGTGGCGCGCCACAGACCACTGCCGCCGCGCGCACACGCGAGGGGAGTGCCGCCGCGCAGGCCAGAGTGTAGGGCCCGCCGCCCGAGACGCCCATGATGCTGAAGCGGTCGAGTCCCATGGCGTCGGCCATTTCCGCGACCAGCGCCGGCCACGCGGAAATCCTGCGCCCGGTCTGCAACGGGGAGCCTCCAATGCCGGGGCGATCCGGCGCGATGATGCGAAAGCCGTGTACCTTCGCCGCGTCGGCCATCATATCCGCCTGCCGTCCGCTCCCTGGCCAGCCGTGAAAGAAGAGCAATGGATCGCCCGAAGGATCGCCATACTCG
>JAYUWZ010000910.1:0-2862 GCA_043753265.1 Verrucomicrobiaceae bacterium | reverse complement strand
CCCCTCCCGGAGCGTTGCCATACCGAAAGCCACCCGCCCCAATGCCGCCACTCGAAAAAGTACGCCCACCAACTCGGCTACATGCAGCACGGAAACCTTTCGGGGATCTGAGTTCCTGCAGTCAATCTTTGACACGATCGCGCTCCCTCTACTGCCCATAGCCGTGAGACCCCAGAACCCCATGTATTGCTTCGCGTCCCTCTGCCGCCCTGGGTCCTTCGCGGTAAACATGACCCACCCGTATCTCATTCCCCTCGCAACCCAAGGCCCAGGCGATCCCGCATACGTCGCCCGCAAGTACCGCACCAAGCCCATCGCATCTATCGCCGATAATCCAAAACAACTTCTCATCCCCTTCATTTCCAAACAGTTCCACCATCCGATTATCGGCGACGCCCCACCGCCGATATTCATCCCCTTCCCGTTCACGTCCTGCTCACCTCCCACACTAGCGCCATTGGACGTTGGGCGTTGGACGTTGAGCGTTGGGCGTTGGACGTTGGGCGTTCCTCCCCCGATTTTCCCGAAGTACAAGCATGTAATGCCCCCTTGACTCCGCAAACCGCCGTCGTTACATTTAAGGCTCAACTTCCGGCATAACGCTGAAAGTGGGCCTTCCCAAAAAGCCCACTTTTTTTGTTCCCCGGATTCAGGCACCTTTACAGCACTTAAATAAACCACACGCATGAACGCAGAATTCATTGCAATGCTCGAGTATCTCGAGAAAGAGAAAGGCATCAAACGCGAAGTTTTGATTGAGGCTGTACAGAACGCGCTTCTCAGCGCGGCGAAGAAATCCGTCGAAGCGGGTCGCAATCTGGAGCTTACGATGGACCCCAAGACCGGAGCCGTCGTGGCCCGTGCACAACTGGTCGCCGTCGAGCGCGTGAACAACAAGCACGACGAAATCGCCCTCGCCAAGGCGAAGCTCCTGAAGCCCGACGCCGTACTCGGCGAAGAAATCTGGGTCGACGTGACACCCAAGGATCTCGGTCGCATCGGCGCGCAGACCGCCCGCCAGGCCATCATGCAGCGCATTCGCCAGGCAGAGAAGGAGAACATCTACAAGGAGTTCCGCGATCGCGCCGGTGAAATCGTGAGCGGCATCGTCCGCCGCTTCGAGCGCCAGGACGTCATCGTGGACCTCGGCAAGTTCGAGGCCATGATGCCCAGCCGCGAGCGCGTGCAGACCGAGGATTACGCCATCGGCGACCGCATCCGCGCCTACGTGGTGGCCGTGGACAATAACTCCCGTGGGCCGGAGATCGTGCTCTCCCGCTCGCACCCGAATTTCGTGCGCCGCCTCTTCGAAAACGAAGTCGCGGAAATCGCCGACCGCACCGTGGAAATCAAGGCCATCGCCCGCGAGGCCGGCTTCCGCACCAAGGTCGCCGTCTACTCTGCCAATGAGAAGGTCGACCCCGTGGGTGCCTGCGTCGGCATGAAGGGGGCACGCGTGAAGAATATCGTCCGCGAGCTCAACAACGAAAAGGTGGACATCATCCGCTGGAGCGAAAACGTGAAGGAACTGGTGCAGGAGGCCCTGAAGCCCGCCAAGCTCAAGCACGTCACGCTCAACGAGAAGAAGAAGACCGTCGAAGTCCGCGTGGATAACGACCAACTCTCCCTCGCCATCGGCAAGCGCGGCCAGAATGCCCGCCTCACCGCCCGCCTCACCGGCTGGGAAATCAATATCGAAGAGGACACCACCGCGAAAGAGGAGATGAATGCAAAGGTCTCCGGCGCGGCGGCGGGCCTTATCAACGCGCTGGGAATCAGCGCGGATGCAGCCAACGCCCTTGTGAAGGTGGGATTCACCTCCATCGATCTTTTCAAGGACGTCTCCGCCGAGGACATTGTCGGCGCGGCGAACATCGACCCTGCAGTAGCGGCACAGATCGTCTCGCGCATGCAGGAGACCGCACCGGCTTCCCACTAGGTGAAGCCATGAGAAACAAACTTTATCCATTTCATGCCGACCAAGAGCAAACAACCCGCAGAAGACGACAAGCCAGCCCGTAAGTCCCTGCTGAAGCCCATCACAGGCCGGCCCGCAGCCGGTTCTGCGGAAGAAAAAAAGCGTGCCACCGCGAAGGCGGACGCTGAAAAAGCAAAGAAGGCGGCAGAGCCTGCCGCCCCAGTCGAGAAGCCAAAGGAAGCGCTCTCATTGATCGACGAAAAGCCGAAGGGTCCGCGCCCGCCGCGCAAACTGTCGAGCTCGATCAACCCGATCCTGCCCTCCATTTCGAAGATCAACCCGCCCGAGCCGCCTCCGGCCCCGGCACCGGTTGAAGTCGCTCCCGTGGAGGAAGCTCCCGCGGCCACTCCGGTGGAGGCAACCCCGGCACCTGTCGCTGAAGTCTCCGCGTCCGGAGAAAAGATTCTTCACGTCAAGGCCCCGATCAGCATCAAGGACCTCGCGCTCGCGATGGGTCTCAAACCCTTCAAAATTATCGGCGACCTCATGGCGGTCGGCATTTTTGCCAACCAGAACCAGAACGTCGAAGCCGACGTCATCCACAAGGTCTGCGAAAAGCACGGCTGGAAGTACGAGCGTGAAAAGCGTGAAAAAGGCGGCGGCGTCCACAAGGAGGAAAAGAAGATCGAGCCTCCCAAGCCGGAGGAACCGAAGCTGGAGGAGGAATCCAAGCCCGAGGTGCTGCAACCCCGCGCACCCGTTGTGGTGTTCATGGGCCACGTCGATCACGGCAAGACCACCCTCATGGATGCCGTGCGCAAGTCGCGCGTGGCACATGGCGAAGCCGGCGGCATCACCCAGCACATCGGTGCCTACGCGGTGAAGCACAAGGCCAAGGACGGTCGCGAGCATAGCATTACTTTCCTCGATACTCCCGGCCATGC
>JAYUWZ010000909.1:0-2863 GCA_043753265.1 Verrucomicrobiaceae bacterium | reverse complement strand
CGAAAGTTCGCGAAGGCGTAGTCCATCCAGTCCATTGCGTCTATCTTGTCCATCACGCTTGCCCCCACCGAATTGGCTGCTACCTTCAATTTGGACGGCCGACTGTCGCCCGCAGCTTGCCTGCGGGAGGAAAGTCCGGACACCACTAGACAGCAGACCGTGGAGAATACGCGGGCGCACCCGGCGAAAGCCGGAGGCGACAGAGAGTGTCACAGAAAAGCAAACCGCCCGGCGCGGCCTCGTGCCGCATCGGGTAAGGGTGAAAAGGCGGGGTAAGAGCCCACCGCCCGCGCGGCAACGCGCGGGGCATGAAAAACCTTCTGCGGTGCAAGACATAACAGGGGGCTTGGCGTCTGGCCGGCCCGGCGCAAGCCGGGCAGCCCCCGGGTAATAGTCGCATCCCGCCTCGGCGGGGCCAGTCGCGGCGCGCAAGCGCCTCGGCTTGGAGAGAAATGACAGCCGCTGCGGTCCGCCTGCCAACGTGGGCGGTCCGTAGTCACAGAATCCGGCTTATGGCAGTCCACAAACAGGGCGCTTTCGGGAAACCGGGAGCGCCCTCCCCATTTAAACGTCCAACGCTGAACGTCCAACGCTGAACGTCCAACGTCCAACGTCCAACGTCCAACGTCCAACGTCCAACGTCCAACGCCCAATGGCCAAGCGCAGATGGATCCGAACAGTGACAATGATTGCACTCATTTCAGCCAGAACCGTAAACAAAGTAAAAAGCAGCAATCATCTGCGCCTGCATTGGGCGTTGAGCGTTGGATGTTGGGCGTTGGACGTTCTCATTCCTTGCTCAGCGTCTCGTCCAAATTGAGCACGAGCAGGGCGATGCCGCTCCATGAGGCGAGTTCGGCGGGCTCTAGGTTTGGGGCCGGTTTGCTTTCGCCCACGGCGACGAGCTTTTTGGCGGCGACAGCATCTTGGGCATAGCCATTTCGCAGGGTGGCGAGGCGTTTGAGGAGGATGTCGCTTTCCTCGGCCTTGGGGGTGCGGGCTATGCAGCGCTGGAAGATCTCTGTGAGGCGGGATGCATCGTCTTTTGCCGTGGCGGAGAGCAGCGCGCGCTGAGCGAGGGCTCGCGCGGCTTCGACGTAGGTGACATCGTTCATCGTCACCAGCGCGTGGAGCGGCGTGTTGGTGCGGCCGGATTTGACGGAGCAGTTTTGACGGTTGCTCACGTCGAAGAACATCGTGGGGCCCACGATGCGGCGCCAGAAGGTGTAGAGGCTGCGGCGGTAGAGAGCGTCGCCCTTGTCGCGCGTGTAGCGGATTTGGCCGAAGGTGGCGTCCTCCCACACGCCGTCGGGCTGGTAGCCTTTTACCGGGGGCCCACCGAGTTTTTCCACGAGCAAGCCGCTGGTGAAGAGCGCCTGGTCGCGCAGCATCCATGAGGGCCAACGATGGCGGGAGCCGCGGGCGAGCAGTTTGTTTTCCGGGTCGCGCTCAGCCATCCCCGGCGGCACCACCGCACTCTGGCGGTAGGTGGCGCTGGTGACCATGAGGCGCACGAGCTTTTTCATGTCCCAGCCGCTCTCGCGAAATTCCACGGCGAGCCAGTCGAGTAATTCCGGGTGTGTGGGCTTGTCGCCCTGCATGCCGAAATCGTCCACACTCTTGGCGAGGCCCATGCCGAAAATTTGCGCCCACATGCGGTTCACGGTCACGCGCGCGGTCAGCGGATTTTCCGGAGCCATAATCCACCGCGCGAGTGCGAGGCGATCCTTGGGGGCATCGGGCGGCAGCTTGGAGAGGCGCGCGGGCACGCCGTGCTGCACCTCCTCAGCCGGCACATTGTAGGCACCCTTTACAAGAATGGTGGTCTTTCGCGGCTGCGCACGCTCGCGCATGACCATGGTGCGCGATGCATTTTTCTCGGCCTCCTCGCGATTGCGCTTGGTGGCATCGCGGCGGTCTTTCGCGGAAGCGAGGGCGGGGTTGGTATCGAGGAAAAACTGGGTGACCTCTTTCTTCTCCGCATCCGAGCGCTCCGTCTCGGGCTTTGCGAGTAGCGTGCGCATCTTGTCCGGCATCGGGCGCAGGAGCGCCGGGTTGTCGGTTGTCGCGTAGAGTTTGAAGCGGCCGAGGGTGTGCGCGACGTGGCCCGATTTGCAGTCGAGGCGGAAGGCGAGCAGCACCTCCTTGCCATAGCCCACCTGGTTGCGCGCCTCGAAGACGAGCGTATGCACCTGGCCAAACTGGGGCTGCACGGCCCAGCCTGTATCCTGTTTCCCGTCGAAAACCGTCTGCGGGGCGTGCGTGGCATTTTGGATGAAGTCCGCGCTGACCGCGCCGAGGTCCACCGGCTTGCCGGCCCCTTGCAGCGTGATCTCGGTGAGCACGTAGTTGCCGTTGTTTGCACGGCCCGGGCCTTTCGATACGAGCGAGGGGTCGGGCAGCATCTCCAGCTTGAAACCGGTGATGGCACCGATCTTGGAATTGGCGATGAAGACGATCCCTTCCTTGTCGGGGTTCGGACCACTGGCGAGCACGCTGCCGTCATCGAGCTTGGTGAGCTTGGTGCCGTTGTCGGCGTAGAGTTCATCGGGCGAGAGGGCGTGCCATTTCACTTCCACCTTCTGCCCTGCCCCGGCGAGGAGCGATTTTTCCCATGCGGGCTGCTCGCCTCGGAATTTCTTTTCGAGCTCGTCGCGCTCCTTCTTCGCCGTCTCCTCTAGTACCTTGAGGTCGGCGATTTTCTTCTGCTGCTCGGGTGAGGCCAGCGAGAACGTGGGATTGGCGAGGCCCTGGCCGTCATTGCCGCCCCCGCCCGTCTCGTCGATGGAATTGTAGTAGGCGGAGAGTTGGTAGTATTCGCGCTGCGTGATGGGGTCGTACTTGTGATCGTGGCAGCGGCAGC
>JAYUWZ010000908.1:0-2865 GCA_043753265.1 Verrucomicrobiaceae bacterium | reverse complement strand
CCTTCAGCAGCCTTGCCCTGAGCGGTGGCACTTTTGGAGGGCCGCTCTTCCTTGCCAAAATCAAGGGCACCGGTGTGAGCGGCAAGAACAACTCCGGCCTGTGGGGCACGGATAGTGAGGGCTTTCTCCGCCAGGTGCTGCGCACTGGCGACACCATGGGACCCAACACGGTGAGCAAATTCACCGTGCTCTCCTCCGCCGTGGGCTCGCTGAACACCTCCCGCAGCTTCAACAACCGTGGCGGCGTGGTGGCACTTGTGAGCTTCACCAATAAAACCCAGGCAATCGTCCGCGTGGGACTCCCGTAAAATTCAGCAAATAGCACACGCCTTTCGCCCCGGCTGGCCCACGCCCGCCGGGGCGTTTTGGCGTTTGGGTGGGGGTCGCTTTTGGTTGGCCTTTTAGGGCTCTCAATTGCTATCGTGGATCGTTCCCATAAAATACCACATCCTGATCGATGGAAAGGAAACCGGGCCGTTTTCGTCGGCCGCTGTGAATCGCATGTTTCAGAAAGGGGAGGTGAAGGGGGAGCATCTATGCCGGGGTGAGAACGAGACGCAGACGCGCAGGCTGGATGAGGTCTTCCGGCACATGGCGCCGCCCGCTACTGTGGTCATGGAGGCCCGGAAGAATGTGGCCAAGTGGAATCAGGATGCCGGTACGGCGAGCATGTCGACCGGAGCAGTCATGATTATTGGTGCTCTCATAAAGCTGTTTGCTCATGGCATCAACGCGTGGCCCATTGGGTTTCTCATAGCGGGGGTGAGCTTGGTGGTCAGGGGGAGTTCCCAAAATAAAAGAGGGAGAGATGCTGCGGCAAAGCTTCCTGGGGCGCGTACTGATGATCGGGCCAGTGAGTCGAGCAAGCCCCGGCATACGGATCCTTACTAGCCAAAGAATGGCGGAGTCGCTTCGCACGTAGTCCCGCCTTTAGGCGGAAGAAACTGTGCTGGCTCGGAAAGGATGACCTTCCAATCAGGGTATCTGTAAGCTCGGAACGTGCATTCCGCCCAAAGGCGGGACTACGTATGGCGTGCCGTTGTTTTGCTCAGCCGCCATCTCCACTGCTCCCAAAACAATGCGCCCCGCGGCAGCGGGGCTGTCGCGGGGCGCGTGATTGTGTTTGGAATGAAGGCTGGCTAGACCGGGTTGTACTGGCCGGGGATGGCACGGGGATACATGCCGTCGGTGCCGGGCTTCACGGGCATGTCCGCATCCCACGCGAGCGTGGGAGGCAGGAGGTTTTTGTTGCCCTTTAGCATCTTCTCCATCTCGACTTCCTTGCCGCTGTAGGTGGCCTGGCGACCGAGGATGGCGGTGGCGGAGCTCATCGCGCCGTTTTCGCCCTCGTTGTAGTCCTTGTTGTTGCGGATGGCGTCGAAGAAGTCGTCGTGCTCCTGCTGGTAGGGGTCCTTGTCGCCTTCGTTTTTGTGGCGCCACGCCTCGCCGCCGGTGGGCGTGATGATGTGGCGGTTGACGTCCGACTTGCCCTTGGTGCCGACGACGGACTCGCTGACGCTGTTCCAGCAGCCGACGATGTGGCGGCAGTAGCTGTAGCAGCGGGAGCCGTCCTCGTATTCGAATTCCACGGCGTGGTGGTCAAAGATTTCGCCGTAGTCCTGGCCCTTGCGGACTTCGCAGCCGCCCATGCCCTGTGCCTTCACGGGATATTTGAAGCCCTTGACCCAGTTGATCACGTCCAGGTTGTGGATGTGCTGCTCGACGATGTGATCGCCGCAGATCCAGGTAAAGTAGTACCAGTTGCGCATCTGGTATTCCATCTCGGTGAGTTTGCGTCCGGCGGCTTTCTCGAGGTCAGCGCGCTTCTTGAGCCAGGGCGTTGCGCCGTTCCAATAGGCGCGCATGGTGGTGATGTCGCCGATGGCTCCGTCGTGCAGACGCTTGACGGTCTCGATGTAGCCCTTCTGATGATGGCGCTGCAGGCCGACACCGACCTTGAGGCCCTTTTCCTTCGCCTTGCGGGCGGCGGCGAGCACCTTGTTCACGCCGGCTGCGTCGGCGGCGACGGGCTTTTCCATGAACACGTGTTTGCCCTGGTTGATGGCTTCCTCAAACATCATGGGACGGAAGCCGGGAGGCGTCGCGAGGATGACCACGTCGGCGGCGGCGATGGCCTTCTTGTAGGCGTCGAAGCCGAGAAACTTGTTTTCCTCTTTCACGTCCACGCGATCCTTGTGGCCGCTCTTGAGATTCTTCAGAGCGCCCTCGAGGCGGTCTTCAAACACGTCGGCCATGGCGACGAGTTTCACGGGGCCCTGGCCATGCGTGGCGAGGGCCTGGTTTGCCGCGCCGCTGCCGCGACCGCCGCAACCGATGAGGGCAACCTTCAATTCTTCGCTGGTGGCCGCACCGTGGGCGTAACGGGCGGGGTCGAGCGCGCCGATGAGGGCCGCGCCGCCGATGATCCCGCTGCCGCGCGCAAGGAAGCTGCGTCGCGTGACGGGGGTGATGATGGGTTCGTTCATGTGTGTGTTTTGATTCTGGTGAAAAGAGGGAAGAGGCGGAGGATAGAACCACTCGCGCCCTTCTGGCTACGCCGGAATAAGCGCCAAGCGCCAGATTTCTTTGCGCTGAAAGTGTCTATAAGTGTCTATTTGAGGGCATCCCACATGATGAAAGCCGCTTCCCGTTCGGTGGGCTTGCCGCCTGCGGACAGGAAGCGGGCGAGTGCGGCGCGGGTCTTTGCGGTTTCGCCTGCCTTGGAGTGATGGAGCGCGATGCGGCGGGCGAACTCCCAGCGGGAGGGCGCGAGTGCTGCTGCGCGCTCGAGATGCGGAAGCGCGCCTGTGGTGTCGCTCGCGCTTTCAAGCCGGTCTGCCTCGATGGCGGCGAACTCGGCGTCGG
>JAYUWZ010000907.1:0-2866 GCA_043753265.1 Verrucomicrobiaceae bacterium | reverse complement strand
GGTCGAGGAACGCTGAGCGTGTCGCTACCAAGGCATCAACCACGAAGACATGAAGGTATAAAAAGGGAGTGTCTGAAGCGTGCGTCGATGGATTGCTTGTTGGTGTGGTCTGTAACCCGACTTAGTGCGATGGGATTGCCCGGTGCCTGGGCAATCCATATGGTGGCCCTGCCGAGCGATCACCATGCCATCCACTACAGCACCATTTCAGGAAACGACCGTTAATGGGCCCCGCACGCGCCGGTGGACGCTGGAGGCGGGTGATTGCGGGGAATTCCGGGCGCACCGGATTGTAAGGCTGGGCATCGACAGTGCGCATGCGCCTTACAAGCGGGTGAGGCTGCGGCCGGCGGGGAGCTTCTTTCTCGCGTGCCTGGAAGGAGAGGGCCGCGTGCTGCTGGAAGGCCGCTGGCAGGTGGTGCGCGCGGGAGGGCTGTGCATGGCCCCGCCGCGCACGCTGAATGCGCTGCAAGCGGTGGCGGGGAAACGATGGACTTTTGCCTGGCTGCGATACGACGAACCGAGGGAGGTGAAACCGCTCGTGGGGGCGGATTCACCGTTGCAACTCCGCGAGCATGGCGATGATCTGGGCCGCGCCATGAGCGGGCTGCGAGCGGAGTGGGAAGGGGAGCGCAGCCCTGCGATGATTCACCATTGGGTGTGCCTCGTGCACGGGCTGGCGCAGCGGCTGGCGCGTCCGTGGCGGAGCGGGTCGCGCGTGGGGGAGTTGTGGAAGGTCGTGGGCCGCGATATGGCCCACGCGTGGAAGCTCAGCGCGCTCGCCGAGCACTGCCACATGAGCGCGGAGCACCTGCGCCGCATTTGCGTGCGCGAGCTGGGGCGGACTCCCATGGAGCACGTGGCCTACATGCGGATGCAGCGCGCGCAGGAACTGCTGGAGACGACAAATGACAAGCTCGAAGCCATCGCGCCTGAGGTGGGCTATCGCAGCGCCACGGTATTCTCGCGGGTCTTTGCGAGATGCGTGGGGATGACGCCGACGCAGTATCGCGAGCGGCGGTAGGGGATTATTCCCCCAGCATCCGCTTCATCGTGGGCTCGATGGCTTCGGCTATGATTTCGTAGCCTTTGGCGGAGGGGTGGAGGTAGTCGCCCATGATTTCCTTGGTGATGGTGCCGTCGGGCTGGAGGAGTTTTTCGGTGACGTCGAGGAAGGTGATTTTGTCTTTGCCGTCGAGCGCGGCGAGATAGCGGTTGGTCTTGGCGATTTTCTCGCGGGTGGCGTCGGGCTTGGCGCCGCGGGGGTAGATGCCGACGAGCAGGATGTTGGCGGTGGGCTGGCTCTTGCGGATTTCAGCGAGGATGGCCTGCACGCCTTCCACGATTTCCTCGGCGGTGTTTTTGCCCATGTTGTTGGTGCCGATATTGAGGACGATCAGCCTGGCCTCGGTGCCGTCGAGCACGATGGAGCGCATGCGCCAGAGCGTGTTCTCGGTGTAGTCGTAGCCAAAGCCGAGATTGGCGGCATTGCGCTTGCCGTAATACTTTTCCCACACGTCCTTGCCGGGTTGCGAGCGGTCGCGTGGCTCGCCACCAAACATCTGGGTAATGCTGTCGCCGATGAAGATGAGCGTGGGCTTGTTTTTCTTCACGAGCGCGATGTTCGCAGCGTGGCGCCTGGCCCAGTCGTAGATGGGGAAGTCGCGGTCCTGCGTGCAGGCGACGACGCTGCTGGGCAGCTTTTTTCCGATGAGCGCCGGGCCATCCGCCACAATCTCCTCGCTGAGCTGCTTGCGGTCATCGCTCACGGTGATGGCGCGGACCTTGTAGCCCTCGGGCACTTGCACCGGGGCGAGATAGGGACCGGACTTTGCGCCCGGCGCGCTGCCATCGAGCGTGTAGCGTATGTGAAATCCCGTGGGTGGCTGTGCAAAGACCACGACGTCCTTGCCGGAGGGATTGCGCACTGGGGCTGCGGGCTTGGCTGTGTCCTGTGCAAAGACGAGGGCTGTGGAAAAGAGAAAGGCGGCGAGGAGTTTCATGGAGGTAATCGTTGAGCGGCAGGCGCTGGTGTGCTTATGGAAATGAATTGGGGCACTGGAAATGTCGAGTCGCGGGGGGCAATTACACTTTGCCGCTTGGGAGCGCTTAGAAGATGTTACCTTCCAATGCCTGCAATTGTCTCCAGAACGCGCCGCCTGTTCCGCCTCCTGCTTCTCGGCATGGCGGCATCGGGCACGCTGGCCACGACGATTGCGTTCTTTGGTGACTGGCATTGGTATGCGGATCTCTTTTCGCATCTGCGCCCTCAATACTGCATCTGGCTCACGCTGGCCTGTGTGGGCGCAGTCATGTGGAGACACCGTGCCGCACTCGTGCTCGCGGTCGCGGGTCTCATTGCGAATGGCGTGGCCCTCGCGCCTCACGCGATGCCCTGGCGCAACGAGGGTGGAGCTGAAAAGACGGGCCGCGTGTGGACTTTTGTTTCCCTGAACCTCCTCCATGGAAACCAGGATGTGCAGGGAGTTGTTGCGTATTTGCGCAGTGTGGAGGCGGATGTGGTGGTGTTTCAGGAAACCTCGCCGCGCTGGGAAATCGCGCTGGAGCAACTCCAGGACTTGTATCCCCACCGGTTTAGCGGGGCGCGGAAGGATAACTTCGGGGTCGCCCTGTTTTCCCGCGAAAAGCCTCTTGATGTTTCGATTCGCACTGTGGGGAATCGGGTGGGTGATCTCGCGGTATTCGCGACCTGGGAGAAGGAGGGCCGGCGATTTGGTATCGCGGGAGTCCACCCCGACAAACCGGATGACGAATGGAAGACCGTCAACCGTCGTGTCTATCTGGGCAACATCGCGAAGTGGTGCGGGGAACGGGCACGGGAGGGAGAGCCTGTCATGGTGCTGGG
>JAYUWZ010000906.1:0-2868 GCA_043753265.1 Verrucomicrobiaceae bacterium | reverse complement strand
AACGGCGGGCTCATTTCCACCAAGACGCTGGGCCTCGGCGCGAGCGGCGACACAAGCCTGGATGTGGGTTTCCTGGAGATTTCGCGCGGAGCGAGCCGCTTCTTTACCGGCATTGCAGCCGACACGCCGGTGAGCCGCGGCCCCGGCGGCAACGTGCTGGTGAATGCGGATTATATTCACATTTTCGACGGCGGACAGATTTCGGCAAACACGTCCACCAACGGCCTCGGCGGCCCGGGTGGCTCGGTATTCGTGACGGCTGATCGCATTTTACTCGAGGGCGGCAACGACGTACGCGCATCGGCAATCTCGGCGGAGAGCGCGGCACCCGGCGCGGGCGGCGATGGCGGCAATGTGGAGGTGGATGTACGCCAGTTGGTGATCTTGAATGGCGCGCGCATTTCGGCGAGCACGTTTGGGCAGGGCGCGGGCGGCGATGTGATTGTGCGGGCGGGCGAGGCTACCATCAGCAACAACGATCCGTCGCTCGTCACGGGCATCCTCGTGGGCACGACCTCCACCGAGGCTGGCGGCGGCTCCGGCGGGACAATCCGGGCGGATTTTGGAAAACTGACGCTCACGACTAATGGAGCCATCACGGCGAGCACCTTTGGCACGGGCGCAGGTGGTGATGTGCAGGTCAGCGCGAAGACGATGGATCTGAAGCAGAGCGGCGGCATCTCGGCAGACTCGACCGGCCTAGGCGCGGGCGGCGACGTGACCGTGAATGCCGATCAACTCCGCATGACGAGCGCTGGCCGAATTTCCGCGAATGCCAGCAGCACGGGCGCGGGCGGCAGTGTGAGCGTGACGGCACAACGGCTCACCATGGATACGGAGGCCAGCATCGCGGCATCCTCCACCGGCACCGGTGTGGCGGGCAGCGTGCGCGTGGATGTGCAGGATCCGCTGATGCTCGATGGCGCGAGCAATGTCAGCACCACCTCGGAGGTGAGCGACTCAGGCACGGTGGAAATTTCTTCCGCGACTGACATCTTTCTAAATGATAGCACCGTGACGGTGCGCGCGACGCAGGGCAACGCAGGCCGCATCGCGCTGCTCGCTCCGCGCTTCATCGGCATGACCAACAGCACGCTGCTCGCGGAGGCCGGTCTGAATGGCGGCGACGTATTCATCGATCCGCAGTTTGTGATTCTGGACTCCAGCCGCATCAGCGCGAATGCGATTCTCGGCGCAGGCGGAAACATCGGCATCATCGCCGGGGTCTTCCTCGCCAATGACAGCGCCGTGACGGCATCGAGCGAAGCGAGCGTGCAGGGCACGGTGAATATCGAGACCGTGCAGGGCGACATCAGCGGTGCGCTCGTGACACTGAGCAGCTCCTTCGTGAGCCCGCGCACGACCTTGCAGGAACGCTGCGCGATGCGCCTCGGGGGTGACATGAGCACGTTCCTGGTGGTGGGACGCGGCGGCGTGGCACCTTCCCCGGATGAGCCCATCCCGCTGATCTTTTTGCCCCTTCCGGAATAGATTTCACGAATTGCGGAATATGGGGAATGGAGGACGGGGCTTGCTAGGGATGCAGATTTTTCAGCGCGGTGCGGATGATTTCGTAGGCCTGCTTGCGCGTGGCGTCGGGGAAGTCGTGGGCGCCCTCGGGGTGCGTGCCGTGGTGGTCGCGAAAGTTCAGCAGGTCGCGCGGACCGGGAGGAGCAGGAGGCGCGGCCGCGGGGGCGGCGAGAAACTCCAGCAGGTCGGCCATTTGCTGGGGAGTCATGCCAGTCTCGACACCATCGGGCATCAGCGAGAGTTGAGGGCGCTCGACCTTTGCCACGTCGGCCTGCGCGATGGCCTGCTCGGCTGCGCCCACCGTGCGGATTACGAGACCGGCGGGCGATTCATTGGCAATGATGCCTGCAACGGCTCCGCCGTTTTTCAGCGTGACGATGCCAAGGGGGTAGCCCGCGGTAATTTCGCGGGAGGGCTCGAGAATGTTGCCGAGCAGCTTTTCACGACCGGCGGCGCCCGCGGCATCGAGGTCGGGGCCCACGGCCTCGCCCTTTCCCGCAGCACGATGGCACACGGCGCAGCGCTCGAGGAATATGGCGCGTCCCTTGGCGGCATCGCCTTTCATGGCGAGCGCGGGGCGGTAGAGTTCCCACGCCTTGGCGCGCGGCCCGGCATCCTTTGGTGCGTCGTATCGAAGCGCCGATTTTTGGGCGGCGAGCGGTACGTGATTCGGAGGGGTACGCTTTGCGGTCAGCGCGGCGAGATGCGCCGCGGCCTCGGGAGCCTGTCGCTCGTGGAGCAGGCGCGCGGCGGCGTCGCGATGCCAGCCATTGGGATGCTCGAGCAGCTTGATGAGCGCCTCGTTGGAAAGCTTCCCAAGGTCCCCCGCAGCGCGGGGCTTGTGGCCATCCGGCACGATGCGCCAGATTCGGCCGCGGTCGTTGCCGGAATCAAGATTCAGCTTTTGCTTGAGCGGCTCGGGCAGCGACCACGGATGCTCCACGATCTCGCGGGCCATGTCGCACACCCACAGGCAGCCGTCGGGCGCGTTGGCGAGCGAGACGGGGCGGAACCCATTTTTCCGGCTGGCGAGAAATTCAGTCTTTGCCTCACCGGGCGCGCGCTCTGCGGCGAGTTGCGGCCCCGGGCCTCCCAGCACTTTGCGGTGGATGAGATTGCTGCCGCAGTCGCCGATGAATGCATTCCCCCTATATTCTGCAGGCCACGCGTCGCCGCGATAGATGGTGATGCCGCAGGCGCTCGTGAAGTAGCCGCTCGCGCGCCCGCCGCCCTCGATCATGCCTTTCACCGTGCCCTCCACGCGCCACTTCGTGCGAAGGACGCGCCACGGTTCATCGGGGCTCAGCCGGAAGACCTCGGCCTGCGGCCCATCGGCGG
>JAYUWZ010000905.1:0-2868 GCA_043753265.1 Verrucomicrobiaceae bacterium | reverse complement strand
CTATGTGCCTTTATGGGTGCGTGTATCGGCATGCAATCGATTTCGTGGATAGGGGATGCCTGGTTGATTTTCGGCGTTGCTGGAGGGGGAATTGCGGGGGCCCTTTTGGGATTCTGGATTCTTTTATCGGGGAGGTGCCGATAGTTCCATGGGACTCGACACCGTAGAATTGGTCCTCGCGCTGGAGGAGGAATTTGGGGTTGCCATCAGCAACGCCGAGGCGGAGCGAATCGAACGGGTAGGGGATATGTATGCGTTTTTGGTGAAGGCCATCCGCGAGCGCGATGGAGCGCTGGCAGCAAGTGAGTTGGAGATATGGAAGCGCCTGAAGGAGGTGATCGTTTACGAGGTCGGAGTGCGCGAGGAGGAGATCACGCTGGAGGCGCGGTTCGTCGAAGACTTTGACATGGATTGACGGAGGAAGGAACTCTCTCGAAAAAGCTGGGGCTAAATCATCCAGTCATCCGCCACTCGCCGATCCTTCTCCAGCACGCGCACGCCGTGGCCTTCCGCGAGGACTAGGGAGCGGGGGGGCACGCCGTGGGTGAGGAAGACGCTGGCTCCGATGGTGGAGCCGGAGCCGATGAGTGTGTCGCCGCCCATGATGGTCGCGTTGGCGTAGATGGTGACATCGTCGTCGATGCTCGGGTGGCGCTTCTTGCCGCGTAGCGCCTGGCCTCCTGCGAGGGATTTGGCGATCAGAGAGACGCCCTGATAAAGCTTCACGTGGCGGCCGATGATGCTCGTCTCGCCGATGACCACCCCGGTGCCGTGGTCGATGAAAAAGTGGGAGCCGATGTTTGCACCGGGATGGATGTCGATCCCGGTGCGCGAGTGCGCCCACTCAGTCATCATGCGTGGGATGACAGGCACCTCCAGGGCATACATGACGTGTGCGCTGCGCTGGATGGCGATGGCCTCGATGAAAGGGTAGCTGAGAATCACCTCATTGCTGCCGCCGGCGGCAGGGTCGCCCTCGAAAGCCGCCTGCACGTCAGTGGCGAGCAACTCCCGCACACGCACGAGGCCGCCGAGAAACTGATAGGTGAGCGCGGTGGCCTGCGCGTTGGGGCAGTTGGGCTCGTCAAGCCGCAGGCTCTTGCAAATTTCCTCCGCCAGCCGCTCGGCGATGCTGTGGACACGGTGCGCGGTGACGCGAGGAAGGTGCGAACTGTGAATGGGCTCGATGTCGTGAAAGCCGGGGAAGAGGAGCTGGAGCAGATCGTGGCAGATCTCGGCGATGGTGCATTTGCTGGGCAGGTTTGCTCCGTCCACATGGTTCGTGCCTCCGCCCGTTTCGTAGGAGCGGAGGATTGCCTCAGTCACTTTGCCGGGATCCGTATCCATTGGCGTCAGTATGCGTGTGCTGCGCAAAAAGGAAACAGTTTCAAAAAAGCTCCATTTGCGCGCGGGGTACTCGGAAGTGTGCAGCGCTGAGTTCCGCAGTGGTAAGGCGCACGCCGGTCTCGGCATCGTCATTGCGTGGGAGCAGTCCCGCGCGACGGGAGGCGATGTTGAAAAGCTGCGAGAGCTGCTTGGCGGCATCGCCGCTTCCGCGCATGCGTTCGCCGAATTTGGCACGGTAAAGCTCTCCGCCCCGGAATTCTCGGATGCGGCCAAGCACCTTGTCCTTTTCTCCGGGACGGTAGCGTTCGAGCCACTCGATGAAAATCGGCTCCACCGAGAGCGGCAGGCGGATGACCGTGTACCCCGCTGCCATGGCCCCGGCCTTTGCAGCAGCTTCGAGCAGCGCGGGGATTTCGTGGTCATTGAGCCCGGGAATGATGGGCGCCGTGAGCACGCGCACAGGCACTCCGGCATCGGTTAGCGTGCGAATGGCGGCCAGCCTTCGGGCAGGGCTGCTGGCGCGGGGTTCCAGCGTTTTGGCGAGCTCGGGGTCAAGCGTGGTCAGCGAGATGCACACGCCCGCAGCCTGGTATTTGGAAAGCTCGCCGAGCAGGTCGGCATCGCGGGTGATGAGGTGGTTTTTGGTGACGATAGCAACGGGATTGCGAAACTCCGCAAATACCTCGAGGCACTGCCGTGTGAGCCCGAGACGGCGCTCGATGGGTTGGTAGACGTCGGTGATGCCACTCATCGCGACGGGCTGGGGCACCCATTTCTTTTTGGAAAACTCCGCGCGGAGCAGCTCGGCCGCACGCGGCTTTACGAGGATGCGGCTTTCAAAATCGAGACCTGCACTCCAGCCGAGGTATTCGTGAAAGGGACGCGCGAAACAGTAGGCGCAGCCGTGCTCGCATCCCCGGTAGGGCGAGCAGCCCACGCGGAAGGGGATGTCTGGCGAATCATTCCACGCGAGGATGGACTGCGTATCGTCGCGGTAAAACTGTGTCTTCAGGGGCAGGGGATTGCCGTCCTCATCCACCATCGATTCCGGATCGAGGTCGATTTGCAGCTTCTCGAAACGATTGGGCGGATTGATGCCCGCCCCGCGCGCGGCGGGCACCGGCGGCAGCTTGGCGGGCTCCGGTTGCATCGCGCTAGGGGCGGAACCACTCCGGCTCGTTGCCGGGCTTCCACTTGATGTTGCAGCCGATGCTGGGGCGCTGCTCAGGATTTACCGGATGCCCGGTGAGGATGGCGTCGATGGCTGCGCGGAGGTCGGCCCCATTCAGGCTGCCCACGCCGGGCCGGCTTTCCCCACGGGAGGGGCGTGAGCTGTCGATCTGCCCGCGGTAGGCGAGCTTGCGACTGGCGTCGAAGACAAAGAAGTCCGGTGTGCACGCGGCGGCATAGGCTCGGGCGACCTCTTGCGACTCATCGTAGAGGATTGGAAAGCTGAGCCCTACGGTTTTTGCCATCGAGGCAGTGGGCGCGGGGGCGTCGCCGGGGTATTGCGCCACATCA
>JAYUWZ010000904.1:0-2869 GCA_043753265.1 Verrucomicrobiaceae bacterium | reverse complement strand
CGCGCCGCGCGAATCTCCGCTCGCCTCGCCTGCGACAAGGTAGAGCCTCATGCGGTCGCTTCGATTTTTCGCGAAATTTCCAGCGCCAGCTCCAGCGCCGCCATGGCCTGGCGTCCGGTCACCTTGGGCTGCACGCCGGCCCGCGCACATTCCACAAAGGACACCAACTCGCGTTTCAAAGGCTCGTCTTTTTCAATCGCCACGGGCTCCCGCACGATGCGCTTTCCAGCAAATTCCGTCACGATGGTGCCACCGCTCGCCGCGCCGAAAAGCTTGCCGATGAGCGTGCTCTCCTTCTCCCCCTCCTCCGCAATGCGCATGAGGTAGCCCTCCTGCCGCTGGTAATCGAGAGACAGATAGGCATCCGGCTGGAAGACGCGAATCTTCCGCACTTTCTCCTGGCTGATGCGGCTCGCGGTGATGTTTGCCACGCATCCATTTTCAAAGCGTATGCGCACATTCGCGATGTCCTCGCGCTTGCTCAAAATTGGCACACCCACGGCATCCACCTGCACCCATGGGGAACGCACGAGATGCAGGATGATTTCCAAATCGTGAATCATCACATCCAGCACCACCCCCACATCCAGACTGCGCCCCGGGTAGGGCGAAAGCCGGGTGGCTTCGATAAATTTCGGCGCATTGAGCCGCGACTCCAGCGCGGACATCACCGGGTTGAATCGCTCGATGTGCCCCACCTGCAGCACCAGCCCCTTTCGCTGCGCCAGGTCGCACAACTCCCGCGCTTGCTCCGGCGTCTCGGTAAAGGGCTTTTCCACCAGCACGTGCTTGCCTTCCTCCAGCAAGGCCTTCGCGATTTCAAAATGTGTCACCGTCGGCGTGGCGATGGTCGCCGCGTCGATGCGCGCGGTGAATTCGTCCATCGTGGCAACCGCTTCCGCGCCATACTTGCCGGCCATCTCGGCGGCCGTCGTGGCGTTGGCGTCCAGGATCGCCGTAAACTTCGCCCCGGGCATCTCGCTAAAGATGCGCGCGTGGTTCTTCCCCATGCTCCCGGTGCCGACCACCCCAAGGCGGATTGATGGGTTCCCTGTGGGTTCAGCCACGGTGGTAAAGGGTGTGGTTTGGACGAATCATTGCACGTCGATGTAGCAGGATGGCGAAAACGTCCAACCCGAATGACACCCTGGTTTTTCCGCCCGGCCCAAAAACCCTCTAACACCTGTGCCGAAACCCGCTTTCCTACATCGATTCACATGAAGACAATCTCCCTTGTCACTTTTCTCGGCCTTTCCGTCACCGCTGCCTACGCCCAGGCGCCGGCGAAGGTGAACTTTACCGACCACATTTCGCCCATCTTCCGCAACGCCTGCACGAACTGCCACAACCCCGATAAAAAGAAGGCGGGGCTCGATCTTACGACCTACTCGGCCACCATGGCCGGCGGCGAGACAGGACCTGCGGTGAAGCCGGGCAATGCCGACGGCTCGCTCATGTACAAGCTGAGCGCGCATCTCGACGAGCCCAAGATGCCGCCAAAGGGCGACAAACTCAGCGAAGGCGAGCTCAAGCTCTTGAAGGACTGGATTGCCGGATTTGCCCTGGAAAACGCCAACAGCAAACCCGCCCAGGTCGCCGCAAACAAGGTGGACGTGGCAGTGGTATCCCTTACCAAGCCTGACGGCCCACCACCGATGCCGGGGGATCTGCCTCTCGAGCCCTTCGCCAAGGCGCGTGGCAACACGGCCATCGTGGCCATGGCCGCCAGCCCCTGGGCACCGCTCATCGCCATCGGCGGGCAAAAACAGGTGCTCCTCTATAATACAGAAACGACCGAGCAGCTCGGCGTGCTCGCCTTTCCCGAGGGATTTCCGCAGGTGCTTCGCTTCTCCCGCAATGCCAAGCTGCTGCTCGCAGCGGGCGGATTCGGCGGCAAGGCAGGCAAAGTGGTCCTCTGGGATGTAACCACCGGTGAACGCGCCGGGATGGTGGGCAATGAGGCCGACGCCGTGCTCGCGGCGGATATCTCCCCCGACCATCAGTTCGTCGCCCTCGGCGGACCCGAGAAGCGCGTAAAGATCTACCAGACCAAGGACGGCAAGCAGACCGGCCTGATCAAGAAGCACACGGAGTGGATTACCGCCGTGGCCTATAGCCCCGATGGCAAATACCTCGCCACGGCGGATCGCAATGGCGGCGTGGAAGTTTGGGAAGCCGGTGCGGACCCCAAGCCCTTTAATACTCTCGCCGGCCACAAGTCGGCATGCACGTCCCTGGCATTCATGCCCGGCGTGCTCGCCAGTGCAGGCGAGGACGGCAAGGTGATCCTGTGGAATGTAAAGGAGGGCACGGAAATCAAGAGCTGGAATGCCCACGCGGGCGGTGTGCAGTGGGTGGAATTTTCGCCCGATGGACGCCTGGCCACCTGTGGCCGCGACAAGATCGCCAAGATGTGGGACCAGACAGGCAAGCAGCTCGCCGCGACCGAGGCCTTCAACGATCTCGCCACGCGCTGCACCATCAATAGCGAGCGCATGATTGCAGCCGACTGGACCGGCGACATCCGCGTTTACGGTCTCGATGGCAAGAAAGTGGGCGCTCTCAGTGCAAATCCGCCGGGTATCACCGAGCAGCTCGCGACCGCCGAGAAAACGCTGAACGAAACCGGCACGGCACTTCCCGCTTTGCAAAAGGCCGTAGCCGATCTGGAGGCCAAGGTGAAAGCCGAGAAGGAAGCCGCCGAGGCAAAGCTGAAGGCCGACATCGCCGCCGCCGAGGGGCGCAAGGTGGAGGCCACCAAGCAACTTGAGGCAGCCAAGGCCGCCCCAGGCGTGGCTGAGAAAGCCGTGAACGATTTGACGGCGCAGCACGCCGCCGCGAAGGAAGCCATCACCAAGGCGCAAGCCGC
>JAYUWZ010000903.1:0-2872 GCA_043753265.1 Verrucomicrobiaceae bacterium | reverse complement strand
GAGAGAACTTTACAGTCCACATCAGTCTTTTCTGTCCTCCATCACTCCTGAGAAAAAGAAAGCAGCCTCCGCAACGCACTGCGTGCGCCTCCATGGGGGAATTGGCGGGATCAGATGACGCGCACGGTGGTATCGTTGGAAATGCCGAGGTCCGCTGGGCGGTCGGGGATTGTGATGCCGCCGATTTTGACGGAGCCGATCTGCTGCGCGACGATGCCGAAGTTATCGCCCATGGGGCCGGTGCCAAAGACCTGGCCTTTCACCGTGAAGGCGGCGATACGCGAGAGTGCGGCGGTGGCACTCGCAATGGGGACATCGTCGCCGGTGCCGAAAAGCATGTCCGTGCCGCTCTTGATGGCTGCGACGACGGAGCTTCCGGTGAAGTCGCGCCCGATGGTCACAGCACCGATGGAGGCGTCCTCATTGGTGGCGGCGAGACCGAGCGTGTAGCCGGCGAGGATCTGTGCCCCAGCCATGCTGCCTTTCACCGTGATGCTGGAAAACGCAGGGCTGGCACCCGCAGTGCCGCCGGAGATGAGGCGGACGACGCCATTTTCAGCAGCACGCAAGTCCCCACTGATAGTGATGGGGCCGGTGGATTGGACAATATTGATGGCGGCGCCGGTGCCCCCGGCAAAAGAGCGGACGTCGCCGCCGACAGTGAGGGAGGCGAGGCGCTGGGCATTGATGCCACCGAACGTGCTGCCGCCGGGAGCCACGAGGTCGCCCTTGATTTTGACGGGACCGATATTCACCGCCTGGATGACGCTGATCATGTCGCCGCCGATTTGGAGGGATGCGATGTCGCTGGCGGAACGGAGGAGGCTGGGGGAGGCCCCCCCGGCGGTGAGGAGATCGCCACCGATTTTCACCGCTCCCATTTTTGCGGCGGTGACCTGTCCGCCAAAGCCTGCGTAGTTCGCGCTCGTGGCGGTGACGCTGCCGCCGATGGTGAGCGCGCCGAGCGGGCCCGCGACACCCAGCGCGGCGGTATTGGTGCCAGAGCCGCCATTCAGGGAGCCGAGGATTTTCACGGTTCCCGCCTTGCCGGAGATACTGATGCAGCCGCCAAAAGTGATACTGCCGCCAATGAGGGAGCCGGAAACGGTGAGAGAGCCGACATCGCCGCTCACTGCGAAGCTCGAGCCGAAGACAATCGAGGAAGTGTGAGAGCCGCCGATGATGGAGCCGAGAATCTTGCCCACGCCGAGATTGCCACTGATTTGTACCTGGCTGCCGAAAGTGATCAGCTGGTCGATGGATTCCGCCCCGACAATGGAGCCGCCAATGGTCAGGGTCTTGACGTTGCCGCCGAGAAGCGAGCCGCCGCGAAAAGGAGACTCGATGATGTCACCGACGATCGTGACGGTGGGCACATCACCAAAGGCCAGCGAGCCGGAAGGGAGAGAGGCCACCTGGAAAACGTATTGGCCGCCGCCGATGAGAGAGCCCCCGATGAAGATTGAAGTCGCATTGCCGAGTCCCATGTTGCCGCCACCTCCGCCCGTGGAGCCGATGAGGCTGCCGCCGACCTTCACCGCGCCCTTTACACCGCCGAGGAACGATATCTGGCTGGCAGTCGTAAGGTTCATGCCACCGGTACCGCCCACCAAGTCGCCACCGATGCTGAGGCCCGCACCCGCGCCGGTGACGTAGATGGACCCCGAGTCGCGGCCCGCGCCGTTGGTGAGACTACCCCCGATTTTCAAGAGGCCGATGCTCCCGTTAATATTCAGCAAGGCGCTTTCCTGACCCACACCCACGAGGGAGCCGCCGATGGTAACGGCGCCCGCAATTCCGCCGGCGCTGATCCGGGCGCTTTTGAGGCCGGCACTGCCAAGCAGGGAGCCGCCGATTTTCAGCGCGCCAGCGCTGCCTCCAATGTCGATGCTTGCACTGTTAACCGCAGCATCGGCGCGCAGGGATCCGCCGATCGTGATGGCACCGGCGTTGCCGTCGATGTCGAGGGCGAGCTGCTCGGAAACTGCGCCGATGATGCTGCCGCGAATGGAAATGGGGCCGGCATTCCCGCCTACCCGGATTTGCCCGGAAGCAGGGTCACCCACACCGTCCCGAGCACCGATGAGATCACCGCCGATTTTCAGTGCACCGATGCTGCCGGAGAAGGAGAGCTTTCCCGACTCGTCGGCGCTCCCCGCGGCGAGATCCCCACCGATGGTAATGCTACCCGCGCTTGCCGCTTGGATCCGACCGCTGGAAGTGACGTTGGTTCCCTGCACGTCGCCACCAACTTTGACGATCCCAATATTGCCGGAAACTTTGATCTGCGCCCCAATCACATCCCCGGCGATGTTCAGGGTGCCGAGGTCGCCCACAATGTCCGTCACGAGATTCCCAGTGCCCTGGGTGCTGATGCCAAACAGGCCCATGGAGCGAGCCGTGAGGGATTTCACGCCGGGCAGCGGGCTGGAGTTGTTGCCGGCGAGGATCTTCCCGAGGTCGCCTTTTACGCTCACCACGCCAAGGTCCAGACCGGTGGCAACGATGCGCCCGATATTCACAAAACCATCGCCACCCGAAGCCCGGGTCACGACGGTGGAAAGACTCGCGCCGTCGAGCCCCGGTCCCGTGAGGATAATCTCCGCAGCGGTGCCAGTGGCGGTAAGCGCCTTGTCGGAAAGCAGCTTCACGATGTCCCCATCCACGTCGGTGAATGTGAAGATGGTCGCGGGGACTA
Source organism: Verrucomicrobiaceae bacterium (assembly GCA_043753265.1). GTDB lineage: Bacteria > Verrucomicrobiota > Verrucomicrobiia > Chthoniobacterales > Chthoniobacteraceae > SXWH01. Next base: position 174 of record JAYUWZ010000903.1, on the reverse strand, counting down.
TCCGGGATTCGAGCGGCTCGACGTGGCTGGGTTGCATTCGTGAATGGCTACAGGGTCGGTCGCAGAAAGGCGATCCGACTTTGGTCGGATGGGGGAGGAAAGGCTCTTTTGTGCCCATCACTATGTTCCCCGGGATTTTTTCTGGCCGAAACCGTCCATTCCGCGCTCAGTATT
>JAYUWZ010000902.1:0-6189 GCA_043753265.1 Verrucomicrobiaceae bacterium | reverse complement strand
TGGTGCGCGACGGGCTGCACGTCGATGCGGATATCGATCAATCCTTTAGTGCCAATCAATTGCAGCCCGAAGTTCGCAGCTGCCACGCCCGCATTCCGAATCGAGTCAAAATGGGCTATGACCCCGCTCTCCATTTCAAAGCGGGCATGGATGCGGTCCCCTGCAATAGGCCCCACGCCTTCACTGCCCTCCAGAACATCGGCAGGCGTCACCGGCGCACTGCCCTTCAGTATCACTGCTGAACAGGAGAGGGGTTTCCCGGCGAAGTAGTGGATGAGATTCATCAAGTGGGAGCCCAGCACCCACAGATCGAGCGCGCCGCCCCGGGCGTCCTCCTTGCCCCGGGCGCGAATCTCCAGCAACTGGCCCAGCGTGCCGTCGTCCACTGCGCGCTTCACCACGGGAAGCGCGGGGTGCCAGCGATTGCGGTGGGCGATTGCCAGCTTTGTGCCTGCCTTGGAGCAGGCCTCGACGATGGCATCCGCCTCCCCAGGCGTGCGGCAGAAAGGCTTTTCAATGTAGATGCCCCGTGCGCCTGCTCCGATGGCGGCCAGCGCCATCTCGTGGTGCTGGTCCACGTGGCGCGGGCAGATTGCCACGATGCCCGGTTTTGTGGTCGCGAGCATCTCGCGGTAATCGGCAAAGCCCGGCGCGTTCTTCAGTTTCGTGCGCGTAGCCTCGAGTCCCTTGGGATTTGCATCGGCCACTGCGGCGATCTCCACCTCTGGCACGGCCAGCCACATGGTGTGCAGCCCGTGTCCGTAGTCTCCACGCCCGGTGTGGCCGATGATGCCGATTTTGGTGAGCGGCTGTTGTGCAAAGCCACGCGTGCCCATGGCGAGCGATGCGGCTGCAGTGGTGGAGAGGAACTGGCGGCGGTTCATTCGGAGATGAAGGCGCAGCCTTAGTCACGGTGCAAGCCTTGGCGTCGTATGTAGTCCCGCCTTCAGGCGGAATGCTCGGAGCGAATCACCAAAGTGCCTCTGTTGGACATCCGTAAAATTTGACGGGTTCATTCCGCCTAAAGGCGGGACTACATGCTACTTCCTACGGAGTCGTTTCAGCCTCCGCGCCACGTCCGCATCGGCCTCATCGAGGAGTTTTGCCAGGGCTTCGGTGGAGATGGCGAAGCCGCCAAAGGTGATGGCCGTTTGCTGCACGAGCAGGTCATCTGTCGCCACGGTCATGTCGTGTACACTGGCATACCTCGCCACCAAGCGCTCAATGATTTGGTCGGCTGTGCCCTTTGAACCAGAGTAGAAAACCTGAATCCCTCCCGGTGGATGCTCCTGGCTGTGCTTCGCTCCTTTGCCATCAAAGACTGCTACCACTTTTATTCCGGTGGCATCCTGGTACGCGGTGAGACGCTGGATGAGTTGTCCACGAGCTGCCTCCATGTGGCGGCGATGGATGTCCCTGAGTTCCGGCCACGCGAAAATCGCGCTGTGCGCATCAACGAGGAGGTAGCGCATAGCTGGCCATTCAATGGCCCGGTTGTTGTGCCGGGCCAGTCACGCTGCCAGGTCCTAGGCCTCGGCCTTTTTCTTGGCTGCGGCGGCTGGCTTCTTCGCCTTCGATTTGCCGGTCGCGGTCACGCCCTTGGCTTTGGATTTCTTGCGCTCGATGTAGGCTTCCCGGCGACGACGCTTTTCGGTTTTGTTGTATTGCTTGCCCATGTAGATTTAAAAAAGAGAGGGGCGGTCGTTAGGGGAAAGAAGCCGCCCGGTCAACCGATATATCCGGGAATCCCCCGATTCCTCGAACCCGGCGGTTTCGAAAAATCGCCCGAAATCGGGCACAGTAGCTTATTTTAACGGAATCGTTTCACAGTCGTGCAGCCTCGAGGTGAGTCCACCCGGACTGCCCGCGAGCACACAAATGACAATTTCCCGAAAGTTCGACACGCTTTTCACGCTACAAGTTCGTTTTGCAACTTTCTTTCGATTAGGCATTTATGTGTAAACAGCCATTTACGGCTTGACCCTGCCGACTTCACCACCATCATGCGCCGTTCATTGCCGGAAACGGCCCACTACGAACCGTATGCCCGACAATTTGGGAACTATCATCTGGACGCTATGTTATACTGCAGTGCTGCTAGGCCTTTCGATTTATGGCCTGCATCGCTACCATATCGTCTACCTCTATCTTAAGAATAAAGGCCGCGTGCCTGAGCCGAAAGGGCAGTTTGAAACGCTGCCCCGCATCACCGTCCAGTTGCCGATCTTCAACGAACTCTACGTTGTCGAACGGCTCTTGGAGGCGGTTTCCAAGCTCGACTATCCGCGAGACCTTATGGACGTGCAGTTGCTCGACGACTCCACGGACGAAACGCGCGAGCTTTCCGCAAAGCGCGTCGCTGAGCTAAAGGCCGCTGGACTCGACATTGTCCATATTCACCGGACGGACCGGACTGGATTCAAGGCGGGTGCCTTGGAAAACGGCATCAAGACGGCCAAGGGCGAGTACATCCTGATTCTGGATGCGGACTTCGTGCCCACGCCGGACGTGCTCAAAAAGACGATCCACTTTTTCACGGACGACAAGGTCGGCATGATTCAAACGCGATGGGGTCACCTGAATCGCACCTACTCAATGCTGACCCGCGTGCAGGCGATGTTCCTGGACGGGCACCTTCTCCTGGAGCAGACGGGCCGCAATCGCAGTGGACGCTTCATCAATTTCAACGGTACGGCGGGCGTGTGGCGCAAGTCGTGCATCGCGGATGCCGGCGGCTGGCACCACGACACACTCACCGAGGATCTCGACCTCAGCTATCGCGCCCAGCTCAAGGGCTGGCGCTTTGTATTCCTGCCCAATCTCGTCACCCCTGCAGAGCTTCCCGTGGACATGAATGGCTTCAAGAGCCAGCAGCACCGCTGGACAAAGGGTAGCATCCAAACCTGCCGCAAGCTGCTTCCCGCAGTGTGGAAGGCGGAACTCCCGCTGACCATCAAGCTGGAGGCGACCATGCATCTCACTTCGAACTACGCGTTCCTGCTGCTCGCATGCATCTGTGTGCTGATGCACCCCAGCGCGGGTGGGGGAGCCGGGAACATGTGGAAGACATTCCTGATTGATATTCCCATTTTCATCACCGGATCGCTTCCAGCCGTCATATTCTACATCGTATCGCAGCGGGAGCTTTATCCGCGCTCATGGTGGCGCGAGGTTTTGTATCTGCCCGCCCTGCTGGCACTGACCATCGGTCTCGCGGTCAATAACGCTTGGGCGGTCATCTCGGGTATGTCGGGCAAGACGGGTGAATTCACCCGCACTCCCAAATACGGCATCAAGACCCGGACCCAGAGTTGGAAGAAGTCCAAGTATACGGTCGCGAAAAACATCCTCCCATTGGTGGAAGTCGGTTTTGCCGCCTACTTCATCTATTTTCTGGTCCACGAGATCTACGTCATGAACTGGTTTGCGATTCCGTTCCTCGGCCTCTTCGCAGTCGGCTTCAGCTACGTTGCAATCTCCTCGCTAGTTCAATGGTTCCCGCAGCTTCGCGCCCCGTGGCGCGACACTGGCGACGCTCTCTCCGTCTAGTGCGGCACCGCATACTTTCGATGAAAAGCCAATCCACTCGAAATCAAGGGAGGAACGTGATTTGAGGCCGCGCCTCTTCACCTTCCTCCTCCAGATCCTTTGTCTCTTCACGGCCAGTTCCGCATTTGCGGAAAACCGGCTCAGTATTGTCGTCAGCGTTCCCGAGCAACGTCTCTACGTGTTCAATCCGGAGGGCATCGAAGTGACCCGCTACAGCATCTCCACGTCCAAGTTTGGCACGGGCGACTCCCGTGGTAGCTACAGCACGCCGCTGGGCCAGTTTGAAATCGCTTCCAAGCACGGTTCTGGCGCCGTCGAGGGCACCGTATTCAAGGGCTGCGCGCGCACGGGCGAAATCTGCCGCATCAACGCAAAGGGTCGCGATCCTATTATCACGCGCATCATGTGGCTCCGGGGCCTGGAAGCGCAAAATGCCAGTGCCTACGGCCGCCGCATCTACATCCATGGCACGCCTGATGAGCTCCATATTGGCCGGAAGTCCAGCTACGGCTGCATCCGCATGCGCTCCCGCGACATCATCGCGCTGTACGAAACCGTCTCCGCTGGTGCCCGCGTGGAAATCACCAAGGACCGCGTTGGCGGCATGTTTTCCAAGGCCACTCGCAAGCCAGCGGTAATCGTCCAGGTGGCCGCAAAGCCTGTGAAGCCCAAGGTGGTTGCACCTCCCTCGCCTCTTTCTCCCACAAAGAAAAAGGGCGTCGCCACCGTGGCACCCAAAAAGTCCCGGTCGTGATCAACCACCCGCCTCATGAAATGAGCTCATCAGAGCTCCGAAGCACGGTTTCGTCGCACCTCTCCACTTCTCACGTCTCACGCGTGAACGAGGCCCGGACTCTCTCAAACCGCCCATATACCCCCCGCCGCGCGTGAACAAAGAGGAGCACGCCAAATTTCTCGCCGACGCCGAGCGGGCGGTCTGGACGCCTGTGGATCACTTCCGGCGGGCGACCCTGGCGGACATCTTTGATCGACAGGCCCCGCTGGAACTCGACCTTGGCTGTGGCGACGGGGCTTTCCTGCTGGCGATGGCTGCGCGGCATCCCGAGCGCAACTTTCTCGGCACGGAGCGGCTGATGGGCCGTGTGGAAAAGGTGTCGCGCGCTATTGCCCGCAACGGGCTGACCAATTGCCGCATCCTGCGGCTCGAAAGCCTCTACGCTGTGAAAATGCTGCTGCCTCCCGGCTGCGCCAGTGTGGTGCATGTGGGATTTCCCGATCCCTGGCCCAAGCGCAACCACCACGAGCGCCGGCTGTTTCAGGATGAATTCATGGTCGCCCTGCACCAGGTGCTCGCGCCCGGTGGGGAGGTTCGCATCAAGACCGACGACCGCCCCTATTTCATGTGGATTGAGAAGATCATCTCGCGCGCTCCTGGGTTCGAACGAATTGAGTGGGTGGAGGAGGAGGATTATCCGCGCACCGATTTCGAAGCACACTTCCTGGCGCAAGGCCTGCCCACGCACCGCGCGCGGTTGCGCAAGGCTTGAACGTGTCCATGGAAGCGATTCTCGAGATCCGCGATTTGGTAGTGCAGCGCGGAAAGGCGCGCATCCTGGATCGCCTGTCCTGGCGGGTCGCCAAAGGCGAGCACTGGGTCATCCTCGGTGCGAATGGCTCCGGTAAAACTTCCATGCTCAGTGCCCTCACGGGCTACCTCACGCCCAGCGACGGGACTCTGCGCCTACTCGGCGAGGAATACGGCGAGAGCGACTGGCGCGAACTGCGCCGCCGCGTGGGCATCGTCAGCAGCGCGATTCGCCAAAAGGTTCCGGATTGGGACACCGCCGACCTCGTGGTGGTGGGTGGAAAGTACGCGATGCTGGATTATTGGGGCCGGGTGACGAAGGCGGACCGCGCAGCCGCCATGACCGAGCTTCGCCGTGTGGGCTGTGCGCATCTTGCAGGCCGGGAGTGGGGCGTTCTGAGCCAGGGCGAACGCCAGCGCGTGTTGATTGCCCGGGCGCTCATGGCCAGCCCGGCAGTGCTCATCCTCGATGAACCCTGTGCCGGTCTCGATCCCGTGGCACGCGAACGCTTCCTCGGATTCATCGAAAAACTCGCCGCGCGCAAAAATTCCCCGGCCTTGATCTTTGTAACCCACCACGTGGAGGAGATCACCCCCGCCTTTACCCACGGCCTGCTCCTGCGGTCCGGTCGCGTGGATGCGTGCGGCGAAATTTCCAGCGTTCTGACGAGCGCATCCCTGAGTCGCGCATTTGGCGCAAAGCTGCGGCTCCACCGGCGGGATGGCCGCTATGCACTCTCACCGGTGAAAAGCGGGTAGCATGTAGTCCCGCGTTTAGGCGGAAGGAAAGTTGAAGTTCGGCGGCCACGTTCAACCCGGAAACCGGAAAGGGAGACTACGAAGGGCGCGAAGAACGCGAAGGAAAGGCGCAGCCGAGGCACCAAGTAGACAATCGAAACTCACCCAATGGGTGGGTAGAAACGGCCTTCACTTTAAGTCGCATCCCTTTTGGCCTTCGCACTCTTCGCGTCTTTCGTAGTCACCTCATCGCCGTTTCTAGTGCATCGTCATGCGTGAAATGATGGGTAGAATTTCGCGAGTTTTGTGCGGGCATCTGAGGTAGTGAACTGCCACTGGATTTGTTTTGCGGATTG
>JAYUWZ010000901.1:0-2874 GCA_043753265.1 Verrucomicrobiaceae bacterium | reverse complement strand
CAGCAACTTGCGAAACACTGGAAGCCCTCGTATCGGAAAGCGTTGCCTGTGTTGTGTTCGGAACTGCTTGCTTCGTCGACCTCGCTGGGGCTGGTGCTCCGCACACAGACCCCGCTCGGATTCAATCCGCTTTTAAAATTCCCCGGCGTCCGAGACCCATTTCCTGCCGTTCGCCGTCGTTTTGAACTTCTTCACTTCGCCTGCCGCGGCCAGCACAAGCTTCGCCTTCGTGAGCTCGCGAAGAGTCGCGGCCACCACTTCCGGAGAAAGTTCCAAACCACTCGCGATCTCTTCCGAAGATTTCAAGTCGGTGCAAAACTTCAACACGGCAATCTGCGCTCGTTGAGTGGGGTTTTTACCGGCGGTCTTAAAATCTGAAATTTTCATGCGACCCCCACAATCACCGCGTTCCGCCCCAAGCGCCAGTGCAAAGCATCAATGACGCGCACGAGGCATTGTCCGACAGTGAATCGGTCAAGATTAGACCGGCACGGAGACCGGCATGGAGAGTTCATGCGTAATATGTAAGAAGTTGGTAAACAGTAAATTAAAAGGAAAACTGAACCGGCATAGAAACCGGCATGACAATCGACTGAAGAGCGACTATTCGTCTTTCCATGGCACCCAAGTCTCCTGCTGCTGAGCGGCCCGTTTAATATCGCCCTTCAGCCATGGAACCGCTGCTTCCAGAGAATGTCCGGTCTCTGGAGGAGCTGGCAGTTACCCTGATTCGGCAGTCTGCGGCTTTGGGGGCAGCAATTCATCCGGTTACGAGGACGGCTGTAATTGAGGTGGTGCGCTCAATGAACAGCTACTATTCCAATTTAATTGAGGGACATTGAGCGTGCGCTTGCCCGCGACTATTCGGGGGATCCCGCCACGCGGGCATTGCAGTTGGAAAGCCAGGCGCACATTGAAGTGCAGCGGTTGATCGAGGCGCGGCTCGCCGAGGAGCCTGCGCCCGAAATCTGCACGGCGGATTTCATTCGCTGGATCCATCGCGAATTTTACGAGCGCCTTCCGGACGATTTTCGGGTGGTGAAATCGGAAAGCGGTTCGCCAGATCGTATCGAGCCCGGGGAATTCCGAAAGAAAGGCGTCAGCGTTGGTCGGCACGGAGCCCCATGGTTTGAAAAACTCCCGGAGTTCATGGCACGTTTCGGCGAGGCGTATGAGCCTGCCCACCTTGCGCCATTGCAGCGTGTAATCGCTTCGGCGGCCTCTCATCATCGACTGGCGTGGATTCATCCTTTCCTCGACGGCAATGGACGGGTGGCCCGCCTTTTTACCCATGCCTATCTCATCAAGACCGGTCTTGATGGCCACCGCCTGTGGATGGTTTCCCGGGGCTTTGCAAAGTTTCGCGACAACTACATGTCGGCCCTTGCTGCAGCGGATTCGGGGCGTCATGGCGATCTGGACGGTCGCGGCAATCTTTCAGCCAAAGAACTCGGAAACTTTTGCACATTTTTCCTCCAGATTGCGTTGGACCAGGTGGAATTCATGGCCAGCCTTTTGGATTTGGATTCCATGCACTTTCGGCTGGTCGATTTTGCTGACTATTGGTGCCGGGAGACGCGTGACAAGTTCCTTCGTTCGCTTGCGACCCGCATTGGTAATCTCCTTAGCTACCTCTTTCACCGCGGGCAACTCACGCGAATGGAGGCTGCGTCTATTCTGGGTATTCCAGAGCGCACTGCGCGCAATGTCGTGAAACGCCTGCTTGCTGAAAAGATTCTGGCTTCCGATGGGCCACACCGACCGTTGCGCCTGGGCTTTCCTATTTCCGTCACCGAGTTCTATTTTCCGAAACTTTACCCAGCCGGCGTGGCTTTGGATTTCAAGCGCACATCGGCAGAATAATTATAGGTGCTTCTGTTTCGTGTGGCGAGTCAGGGACGAATATTCCAGTGGCGGCGTCCACGCTTGGACGCCCGGTTGCCTGTGGGGACATGTCGTGATCGGCGCCTTGGTTTTCCGGCATTTTATTTTGAGGGGTGGAAAAACTCCGCTTCCCCCCGGTGGGCTTCACTGCTTCATTGCGCCCCCTTTCATGAAGCACTCCCGCAATCGCAGCGCTTTTACGCTGCTCGAAATTTTCGTTGTCCTCGGTATCATCGCGATGTTCCTCGCGCTGCTGGTGCCATTCTTTTTGCGGATGCGGGAGGGCGGGCGCTCGACGGCGAGCGTGGCGAACCTCCAGCGCATCGGGAAGGCCATCAAGGCGTATGCTGCGGACCATGAGGACCGGCTTCCCGGGCCGCTGAGCACGGACCAGTATCCCGTGGACAGCGCGGGGAATCCGCCGCGCGAAGGGCAGTTGCTGAAGCATCTCACGACTTACCTGAATTCGCCCGCGGGAGCGCCGGATGCCAGCACGGCGCGCAAGACTTTCACCACCCCCGCCTGGGAAGGGGCGGAGCATACCACGGACTCGCCAGTATTTGTGATCAACAACGAGCCAGTGCTGCCTTTTGGACAACCAGCATGGGGCATTGGAGGCAAGCCGCCCTTGAAGTTTTCGGATTTGAAAACGTGGGTGCGCAGGCTGGCGGACAAGGATGTGCCGGTGGATCCCGCGAAGACCTGGGCGCTCACAGAGGCGGATCAAGAAGTGGCGAAGCTGATGGATATCAAGGACCCATGGGTGATCCGCACGCCGCCGAAGCCGGTGCACGTGACCCATAGGAATGCGCTGTATTTCGACATGCACGTGGACCAACTCGTGTTGATCAAAGCCACTTCGGATATCGTTCAGACCCGGGACTAAGACGCTGCCTGTGTGGCCGGGGCTGTGCGGGCTTTTACTTTTGCCAGCACGGCTTCGACCCATTCCACGTCTGGCGTGGCGTAGGGGCGGAAGGTTTCGAGGGT
>JAYUWZ010000900.1:0-2875 GCA_043753265.1 Verrucomicrobiaceae bacterium | reverse complement strand
ACCTCCAAAACTGTGCCGAGCCCTCCGCCTGCATCGCGCACCGTGTTCCCCACGACTGGCAGCGCCACATCCGGCTCCGGCTCGTAGATCCATTCCGTCCCGAGTTCCAGCACATCGCTGTTCTGCAGCACTCCCAGCGGCGTCACCGCGCCCCCGAGGGTGAAGACCCCGCCCGCGGGCGCTTCCAGCGTCTTCCCCAGCGCCGCCCGGATACTCCGCACATTCAGATGCCGCTCAAACTGCCGCGTCCCATCTCGATCCAAAGCGCGCAGCGTGCAACGCACTTGGTCGCCCAGCACAAGCGCCGGAATCTCGGTTACCCCGAGTCCGTCAAAATCCGCCAACTTGTGCGTCCGCAGATCCACGACCAGCGGCAACGAGTATTCGCCCATGTCTCCGCTCTTGCTGTCAACCTCATGCCTTGGCAGATGAGCTCAGCGGCATTATTGTGCAGATAGGCCATGTTCACCGACAATCCAGAACCCGAAAAAACCTGTGGCAATTGTGGAAGCGTGTACACGATCACCTCAACAGACTATCCCGCCCGAGAACGTGGCTCCATTAATTGCAAGGTGTGCGGTGTGCAGCTAATGAAGTGGAATTGCAGCCGAGAGTATCACGCCACCCTGAAGAAAGAGGGTGAGGTTCCGAATACGGGAAAGTAAGCGTTGGTTAGGGCACATTCGACTGCTCTGGTCGTTGTGGTGGTGGGGCCTCCACACGAAAGAAGAACACATCAAACGACAACCGCGTGTAAGGAAACGGCGGATTGAGTTCCGCCGGCACGTTCTCCGCCGCTTTTTTAGCCTCTCGCTCATCGCGTGCTGTCTTCGGATCGAGCGCCATATTCTCGCCCCCCGCGTCAACTCTTCTGCTCGGAGAGAGCCGCCGTCGCTAGCAGTTCGCCGAGCTTTCCCTTGAACCACCGGACATGCTCAAACATTGCTTGCTCCTCCGCGGGGAAGCTGAATTTTTTTGTGAACTGCCCTTGGCTCGCTGTGTAGTCAGAAACGATTCCCATCTCCTTCAATGCGCGTCGTGCCATACCCTTCTTTCCCTCGTCGTCATGACGGTCCCAGAAACTGAACTGATAGTAGTCCGGTTCCACACCAACATCTATCCCCAGATGTGCTTCATGCCAGAAGCAGCCTTCAAAGTAAGCGTCGCGGTCTTTCCAGTTCTTCACCGAATCGTACGGCCCCAAGTCTCCTTTGAAAGTATCGATGATATTCTCCACTCGGAACAGAACGAGTTCATCGAGCATCGCTCGAAGTGATTGAGCGTCCCGGTAGTTATCCCCCGTCGACATTAACGCGTGGAATTCTCGCATGATTGGTTTGTTCATAACATTGCTCCCGAGTTTTAGAAGGATCTCGCCGTAGTGTTTGAAAATGTGCCGTGCGTCCGAATCTTCAGCGGAATCCTGGCAGGGGCGGAGCCATCCGTTTAGCAGGTCGTTGCTGCTGTCCTGAAACGCACTGATGCAAATGAGCTTCGGTTCAATTGCTTTCCTCTCCACCCTCGTCCAGTCGGTCTTGTCAGGGTGCTGTTGCCGCTCCAGCCGTAAATACACGATCGCATCCACCGCAAACCCTTGTGCCACGGTATAGGCGAAATACCCAGGAATTTGCCTGTGCATGTCCTTGGCTCCATTAATTTTGTTCTCGATGATGATGGCCCGTTTGGAGGTGTGGTCAGCGATCAAGATGTCGATCCGACCCTCTTCGCGAACAACCGAGGCATTGGCGTAATCTTCCATCTTTATTACTGTCCCATGGGTTCGCAGGAATTCGAAAAAGAGTCGTAGGAACTTGCCTCCGTCTCTGTGCTTGCTTCCTGGATCGAGTAGCGCCCTCAGCACATCGCTATGAAAGTTCTCGCGGTAGTAAAGGTCCGACACCATTGCGAAGACATTGAACCCCATGTTCACGACGCGCCTATTGAGGGCTGCTTGGTATTGTTCTCCAAGCACCCTAAAATCGTCCCGCAAAAGTATACGCCGAGTCCCCGCTGAAATTCGCTCATTGAGCGTCGCGACGGTACCAATCAAATGGGAGCTAGTCGCAATCGGTTCGGATTTGGGGAGCACGCCGAGAGTAGAATTGGCGACCCCGGTAATGACAAGCCTCATGCCGAGAGACGGGACAGTTCATCTGCGCTCCTCGTTTTGACTTCATTCACGTCCCTACGGCGTCCACACATGCCCCGCTGGCACCGACCCACGCAGGAATTCCTCCGCCTCCGCCTGCATATCGTTCACCCGCGCCAGCAGTTGATTGATCAGCGGCTGCGCCACACCACCTGCCAGCGGCACGTCCAGCGTCAGCCGTGAGTTTGCGGCAGGTTTCGGCATCACGCTCGCGGCATGGTTCACATTCCAAAAGACAAAGTGCTGCACGTACGGCTCCCACGTCTGGTCTGGGACGGCATCTTCACCGACATCTGGCGGTGAAACCATCCACACCGTCGCCAGCTTCCGCGCATCAAACTCATCGTCTCCCGCCGACAGCAGCAGGCCGAACAGCCCTTGCAGCGTCTGGGCCTCATCTTCCTGATGCTTTGACCGCGCCGTGAGCAGCGCCCGCCCGCCCACGCGCAGAAAGTAATCGTTCAGATACACCGTCTGGAAGAACTGCGTCTGCGCCTCAATGCTCGGATCGCTCGTGCGATATTCCAATCGGCTGCCAATGCGCGGAATCGTCAGCACCACGTCCATCGCGCGGATCTCCCGCGTTCTCGTGTCATCCATCGGCGCCTGGCTGCGCAGGCTCAGCGGATCGCCGCCCGGCGCCGGCGTTCTCACGCCCAGCGCCGTAAAGAACGCGGGATAACCTTCGCCCGCTTTCAGAATCCCATTTTCCGCGCCGCTCGGCTG
>JAYUWZ010000899.1:0-6206 GCA_043753265.1 Verrucomicrobiaceae bacterium | reverse complement strand
CCTCGACAGCCAGATCCCTCTCTTCGACACCGGCTTCTACGAGGTGAATACGCGCGCCAATTTCTTCGTCAACGACCGCCTGCAGTTCAACATCGGCCACCGCTACCTCAGCGACAACATCCTCTTCCAGGACAGCTCGCTGCTCGACTTCAATGCCTACTTCCGGATGAACGACAACTGGGCGTTCAGCCTCCGAGAGACCTACGAGTTCACCGATGGCGTCCTGGAAAGCCAGCGCTACGAACTCCACCGCGACCTCTCCAGCTGGGTTGCCAGCTTCGGCTTCGTCGCCCGCAACAGCAGCAGTGGAGACAAGGACGTGACCGATTACGGCGTCATCCTCACCTTCACCCTCAAGGATCTACCCGACGTAAAACTCCCCATCAGCTTCGACCCAAGCTCCACCGGGACGGGAAGCAAGAGCCGGTAGCAGGTTTTACAAGGTCATTTAACGCTGTTTGCGTATGTGGATGACCACGCGGTTGCCGTCGGGATCAGCTACCACAGCCATCCAGCACGTTGGGCATTCCTTGGGTTCCCAGATGAACTTTGTCCCGGTTTCACGAAGCTTCTTTACGTAGGCTTCAAAGTCGTCGACTTCAAATGCTGCGGCGGTGCCGGTGGGGGAGGGCGGCCATTCATCGCCGCCTCCGCTGATGAGTGCCAGACAGCCTCCGCCGATGTCGTATTCGGCCCAACGATTCCCGTCTTTGTCATCACCAAAGCCGCGGGACATTTTGAGTCCGAGCACCCCTTCGTAAAAGGCCTTGGAGCGTTTCATGTCGGTGACGGAGTACCCTGTGAAAGCGATTTCGACGATTTGCATATGTGGATGGTGTTCCTTGGGGCATCGCACCGGGGGCGGCGGGTGGATGGGGGAGGGCAAATGGGTCGGGCTTAGGGTCGCTTGCCCAGCATGCCTTCACTTCGCCGGTTTTAAGATGATGATCGTTTGACCGTCGGGGCTCACAGGGACGTGGCCGCTAGGCTGATATCCATCCTTGGTCACACTCACCCATTCAATCTTTTGAATGGTGTGCAAAGTGCCAGGAAGCTTCACGATTCCGGAGCGATCCGTCAGTTGCACTCCGAGATTCATGCTGAGGGTGATGGGCTCCACCTTGGCGTCTGCAATAGGCTTTTTCCCGGCATCGACCACTGTGACGCTGTTTCTTTGGCAGCCGCTCAGAAGAACAGCACAGCAGCCTGCGGCTAACCTTTGGAGGAAACGCATGACACTATTTCACTCGAATGTTTGCGGATGTGGAAGGCGGGAATTTACGTCGATTGGAATAATGGCCGCCCTACACCCTCAGCCAGCCACGAAACCCCCTGACATTGTAGTAAGACTGCGCACCGTTGTGCCCCACAAAGACGCGGCTGTAGCGGCGCTCGTAATAAAGCGCACCGCCGAGCTTTCTCACGTCATCAGGCGTTTTCACCCAGTTCGACGTCTTCTTGTCGAACTCTCCGAGCTTCTGCAGATCCTGATATTGTTCCTCCGTCAAAAGCTCAATACCCATGGCCTCTGCCATGTCCATGGCGGTGGTTTTCGGTTTGTGTTCCTTCCGCGATTCCAGCCCTTCACGGTCGTAACAAACACTTACCCGGCCTTTGGGGGTTTCCGGTGAACAATCGAAGAAAACGTATTCGCCCGTCTTTTTATCGTGCCCCACCACATCCGGTTCGCCGCCGGTTTTTTCCATCTCATGGAGCGACCACAGTTTTGTGGGATTAGCCTCCAGCCTTGCCTCCACCTTGTCCCACTCAAGTCCTTTATGGCGGCCCACGTTTTTCTCGAAACGCGACTTCAACACCTTCAGGAGTTCCTCACCTTCTTCGATGGTTAGCTTTTTAGTTGTTTTAACGGTTTTCATAGAGGCTTCGTTTTTGAATGCGGGCGAAGAGTGGACTTCGTGTTAGTTCGATTTTTTCGAGATGAGTCGTTGGAGAAAATGGCCTTTCCACATCAACAATCCCGAAAGGAAAAGCACCGGAACGATGAAGAATTGAAAGACGGGGGCATACTGTTGCACCTCCGCTGGTGGACCGTAAATGTAACCGAGAATCGGAAAGCCAAAGAGGATGTGAATCCAGCGAAGAATCGTGCGTTGGGTGCCTTGGGTCATGGTGTGGTGATGGGTAAGGTTGTGCCGATCTCAGTGACTTTCCCGCGCGAGCAGCGCTTCCAGTCGGTCGAGGACCTGTTCGTTGGCAGTTCCGCTCAGGGGGCGCATCTTCGCAGCGATCTCGGGGCTCTCAAACTCCTGGACCCAGGCCAGGTGTGTTTGGTCACCCTGCGCAGTCAGAGTCACGGTTAGCTTAAACCACGGCTCTACTACGTGCTCGATCACGATTCGGGTATCAGGCTGAATCTCCCGAAAGACACTCTCATTGGCGTAGTTGGCACCATTCGGGTCGTGCATCACAAAGACCCAGCGCCCGCCTGGCTTGAATTCGAACTGCTCAAACGTGTTCGTAAAATCCTTCGGCCCCCACCATTGGGCGAGTTGCTCCGGTTTCTCGAACGCGGCAAATACCGCGCGCGGGCTGGCGGATAATACCCGCTCCGTGCTCACGGCAGCGCCCGGGCCTGCGACCACGAGGGCAAGCTGGCCGAGCATCTTCGCCCAGCCAAACTCCGCACCCTTGAATGCCTGCTCGCCCCACGGCTGGGAGACGTCGAAGCCCGAGTGCTCGAAGAAGACGCGCGTGCCTTCACCATCCGGCTCGAGCCGGAAGCTCACCCTCGAATCAGCGAGCCCACCAGCCACCCACGAGAACGCAAGCCGGCTGGGCGGTTCGCACTCCAGCACCTCGCAGCTCACGATCATCCCCTCGAAATTCACCTTGGGATTCGCCGGCACGCGGAACGTGAAATGGTGGCCGACGCGTGGCTCGAAGTCGTTTGGAAACATCCATTCGGCGAGCGTGGCGCTCTCGGTGATCGCCCGCCATACTTGCTCCCGCGATTGCGGAATCGGAATCTCTCTTCGAATCGTTTTGGTCATTTGCTCTTTTTGGATAGAAGTTTTTGAAGACGCAGGAGGCGGTCGTCCCAGAACCTCTCGTATTGAGCGATCCAGTCCCGCACAGGGCCGAGTCGTTCGGGGATGAAGTGGTAGCGTCGCTCTCGACCGTGCCGCTGCTCGTTGACCAGACCGGCATCGAGCAACACGCGAAGGTGCTGCGAGACCGCCGGACGGCTCATCTCGAAATGCGCTGCAATGACGCTGACAGAAAGCTCGGCTCCGGTCAGCAGGTCCAGCATCTGGCGGCGCGCACGATGGCTAATCGCTGCGAATACGTCGGGCTTGCGGTCGGGAGTGACAACCATGCGGGCAATATACGTAAGCGATTGCTTACGTGTCAAGCGCGACTGCGCTGCGATCGAAAGCAATGCGGCGACGCGCTATTTTAACTTTTCCAAAACCGCTTTCCGAATCGCCACGCGCACGGCGTTCTTTTCCTCGGGAGAAAGCCCGGGCTTGTTTGGAAAAGGTAAATCCTCCTTCGCGTAGTCCACAGCCGTTTTCCCATTGCTGTCCCTGGCCTGAATATGGGCGTTTCTTGCTAGCAATGTATGCACACATTCCTGCGAGCCGGCCTTGATGGCCTCAATCAAGGGAGTGGTTCCGAAACTCGACACATTCACATCAAGCTTCCCGCCGGAGATTTCGTCCAACTCACGGACCATCTCCGTGGAATTGCGAATCGCCGCCTCAACAAGCATCTCGGCCAGTTGCGGCTTGTATCCACATTGAACCAGCAACCGAAGTCGCTCCAGTTGTTCGCGCCCGCGTTTGACTGGCAGTTGGAAGATATACAATCCCACCGAATTCTTGTGCCGATCCCGGGCATTTACGTCCATCAGGCCCGCCTTGAGAAGGACCAGCAAATACAATGAATCCGGATGTGCCACCGCCTTGGAGAGGACCTCCATGGAGAGGTCGCTTTTCAAGCCTGTGGAGCGCAGGAGATTCACCAGGGCGATGAATTCCGTACGCTCGTTATTCTCGATCATCCAATAGAGCTGCCGGCACAGATGGGTATCAGTATTCTCCACGATGGGGAGAGGGGCGGAAGGCAGGTTGGAACTGCCGTCCGTCTTCGCCTGCGCCGGCGTCGAAGGCGATTCCGCGACCATGGGTTGCGCCATGAGAACAAGGGCCAGTGATTTGAAGCAGAGATTCATGGTCGTGCCACCATCTCAAACTTCCGCAAAGCATCCCGCAATGCTTTGATCACTTTCTGGCGCTTGGACTCCTCGCGGAAGAAAAGCGGCAGGCGCTCAAACCAACGCCCGCACTCCCAGTGGTCGGCAAGCGAATGCTCCGGGGAATGGCTCATCTTTGGGCAGTCGTAGGCGGATAGATTCGGAAAGTGTCCTCGGTCTTCTCGAATCGTAATGAGTGCGCTGTGAAGCGATCGTTCATGGAAACGGCGCAATCCACCAACATATCAGGAATCAGGCGTCCTTGATGACGGGACTCTGTGGACTGAATCTCGACCCACTCGACCTCTCCCATGGGTACTGGCCCAATGCCGCTCTCAATATATCCCGGTACGGGGACGATGAGGAAAGCATCCCACTGCGAGACGTCGCCGTGGAGCCACTTGACGCGTGTTAAACATGGGAACTCTCGTAGGAGGGAAATGACACCTGCCCAATAGTCATTCGTTGTGAGTGTGCCGTTCACCGTTTCTTTTCCTCCTCCACATGGATCGGCATGACCCCGGGTAGCGCATCGAAACGGATCGCCCCCTTCTCGATATCGACCACAGTCGCCTTGCCGCCTTGTGTTACGCGCGCGCGCTGCCAACCTGCGGACACTTGGGCTACCAGGGTGAGCGGGAGATCGTAAAACCGGGGATCGGCCTTACATTTCAATTCGAGCCGGAGGCCACGCTCACTGCTCTCCAGCACGCGCACCACGGCGCTGTTCCGTTCGGTCTCGTATTGGTGCATCGAAATGTGGTCGGTGATCCAAAGCTGGCCTTTGTCGCGCCGTTCTTTGAGCCCATCCAAGAGCGCAAAGAAAATGTCCTGCTTGAGAGGCCACATATCCTGGTAGCCCCAGTTGGGAGTGATTCGCTCCACGCCGTGGATGACAAGGTATTCCATGCCCTTCACCGCAATCGCCCGGTCGGCAAGGGCCAGCATCTCGGCGACCGTCTTCACATGATAGACCGCGCCGTGGCCCACAAAAGTCGGGCGGCTGATCAGGTTATGTTTCTTCAGCAACTCGCTCAACTGCTCCTCCGTGATGTTCCAATCGTCCGGCCCGACCCCGGGCTGCCCATAGGAAACGAGCCGCTCCTCTTTGCTCTGCGTGACCTTGCGAATGGTCCGCGCGCATTCGCCGATCTCCCACTCGGCGTTGGCAAAATCCTTCACCCCTTTGTGTGTCATGGTGTGATTCCCATAGACCATGCCTTGTTTCCAAAGCGTCTCGTCCCACTCCTTCGCAAACTTCTGGTGCTCGCCCTTGCCGGGGCAGATGTAAAATGTCGCCGTCATCCCCCGCTTGACCAGCTCTGGCGCGGCCACCTGCCAGTGGCTTGGCCAGCTATCATCAAACATCAGCAGGAACGCGCCCGTCCTGTCATCCTTCCATCGCGCCACGCGGACCTCGCCAGCGATCGGCTTGTCTTCCGCCCACACACGAAAAACCGGACAAGCCAACATGAGGGCCATGCAAAACGCGGTGAGGAATGAAGTGCTGGTTAGTGAACTACGCATCGATACGGTTTAGGTTGGAAAGTCGCAGGAGGAACGCCTGCTGTTTGCGCTGCGCTTCGGCGCAGAGAGTAATCCGTTTTTAAACCGGCATTGCGTGAAATGTCCATCGGGGGGATGGTGCGCGGTGCAGGGTTCGAACCTGCCATCCCTCTCTTGGAAATCAAGGACTTAGGGAGGGACACACAGCCCACGACACAGGTGCTGCCGGAAGACCTCGCGAAGGTCGTAAAATGCTGGGCGCAACTGCCCGAGTCGATGCGGGCGGGAATCGTCGCGATGGCCACAGCATGTTGCGGAGGGTCGGTGCAAGTGGGCTCTAAAGAGGCTACTTGAACTGCTCAAAGCCGAGATCGTCATGCTGGAGTCGCAATGCTTTCACGAAGTCGTAAGCTGACCGGAGTTGCGTTGAATCGCCGCGGATCTCGGTCTCGCTTCCATCCTTGATCAGTTTGCCGGAGAAGCG
>JAYUWZ010000898.1:0-2882 GCA_043753265.1 Verrucomicrobiaceae bacterium | reverse complement strand
AGAAAAAAGCGGAACTCCAAAAGAAAGCTGCCGACCTCGTGCAGCGTTGCGTGGAATTCACCCTCGAGCCGGTCGGCCGCGTGCAACCCGATTTTAAGTTCACCTTCACCGGACACAGCGGCGCGCCCCTCGCAGGCGCGGATGAAGTGGTGGTGCTCACCGGCGAATGGCGCGCCACGCTCGCCTCCGGCCTCACGGGATGGCACATCCGCTCGACAAAGGAATCCACCCTCAGTGTGGTCTTTCAGAATATCATAAGGGGCAACGTGCATGACCGCATCGCCGTGCTCTTCCCCGGCGAAAAAAGCTTCACTCTCGATATCACCGAGCTCAGCGCTAAAAAGCAGGGCGCGGCAACGCCGGGTAGCATCTCCAGCGAAGGCTCGTCGGGTGATCGATGGAGCACATTTTGGGACTTTCTGCGCGATGGATTCAAGCATGTTGTCCCCGAGGGCCTTGACCACATCCTGTTCGTGCTCGGCCTCTTCCTGCTCAGCCGCTCGTGGAAGCCACTGCTCGCGCAAGTCACCACCTTCACGCTCGCGCATTCCGTCACCCTCGCGCTTGCAACCTTGGGCATGGTGAAAGTCCCGGCCTCCATCGTGGAGCCCATCATCGCCGCAAGCATCGCATTCGTCGCGTTGGAAAACATCTTCCGTCCGAAGTATTCTAATTGGCGCCTGCTAGTGGTCTTCATCTTCGGCCTCGTCCACGGCCTCGGCTTCGCTGGCGCGCTCAGCAATTACCACCTCCCCCAATCCTCCCTCGCCGTCGGCCTCGTGGGCTTCAATGTCGGCGTGGAAGGCGGCCAGCTCGCCGTCATCGCCATCGCATTCCTCGCCACCGCCTGGCTGCGCAACCCCGCCCAATATCGCCGTTGGGTAGTCATCCCCGGCAGCCTCGCCATCGCCGCCATGGGCGCGTGGTGGACCGTTCAGCGCATCTGGGGCGAGGGGTAGGCTCACATTGTCCTAACAATGCAAAGCCCCTAATTTCTTTCGCTCGCATTCTCGGTAACAACTCTCCCCTAAGCCCCACGCCTATTCCATGCTAGATAGGTGACCGCCATGTTTTGCAGCAACCTCAACCTCGGACTCACCCGCCGCGATTTCTTCGGCCGCCTTGGCCTCGGCCTCGGTGGCGTGGCGCTGACGCAGTTGCTCCAGCGCGATGCGCAGGCCGCCGCAAATCCCTTCAAGGGCATCCTCGAGCAGCCGCATTTCGCCCCCAAGGCCAAGCGCATCATCTACCTTTTCATGGCGGGCGGCCCGTCCCAGCTCGATCTCTTCGACTACAAGCCGGTGCTCAATCAGCGCAATGGAGAGGACCTGCCGGAGAGCGTGCGCAAAGGGCAACGGCTCACCGGTATGACTGGATTCCAGGCGCGGCTGCCGCTGGCCGGGTCTATTTTCAAATTTGCCCAGCACGGTAAATCCGGCGCGTGGATGAGCGAACTCCTCCCGCACACCGCCAAGATCGTGGACGACCTGTGCTTCGTCCGCTCGCTGCACACCGAGCACATCAATCACGACCCGGCGATCACCTTTTTTCAAACAGGCCACCAGCTCCCCGGCCGCCCCAGCATGGGCGCATGGCTCAGCTACGGCCTCGGCAGCGCGAATGACAACCTGCCCGCTTTCGTAGTGCTCATCAGCAAGGACCGCATCGACCAGCCGCTCTACGCGCGCCTGTGGGGTAATGGCTTCCTGCCCAGCATTCATCAGGGTGTGCAGTTTCGCAGTGGTGGCGATCCCGTCCTCTTCCTGCAAAATCCCGATGGCGTGAATGCCGCCTCACGCCGCAAGATGCTCGACCGCCTCGCTGAACTGAACGCGCTGCAACTCGAGGAAATGGGCGACCCGGAAATCACCGCGCGCACCGCGCAATACGAGATGGCCTATCGCATGCAAAGCAGCGTGCCCGAGGTCTCCGATCTTTCCAAGGAGCCCGCCGCCACCTTCGAACTCTACGGCGAGGAAGCCCGGAAGCCCGGCACCTTTGCCGCAAACTGTCTGCTCGCCCGCCGCCTCGCCGAGCGCGATGTGCGCTTCATCCAGCTCTATCATCCCGGCTGGGATCAGCACGGCGGACTCCCGGGCGCAATCCGCCGCCAGTGTGCCGACGTGGATCGCGCCAGCGCCGCGCTCATCACGGACCTCAAGCAGCGCGGCTTGCTCGACGACACGCTCGTGGTCTGGGGCGGCGAATTCGGCCGCACCAACTACTCGCAGGGCAAGCTCACCGCGACCGACTACGGCCGTGACCATCACCCCCGCTGCTTCACCGCATGGATGGCTGGCGGCGGAATGAAGCCCGGCACCATCTACGGCTCCACCGACGAATTTGGCTACAATGTTGCCGAAAACCCCGTCGACGTCCACGACCTCCAGGCGACGCTCCTTCATCAGTTAGGCATCGACCACGAAAAGCTCACCTACAAACACCAAGGCCGCTACTACCGCCTCACCGACGTCCACGGCAAAGTGGTAAAGGCCCTCTTGGCGTAAGCGCCAAAAAGTAGGCGAGGTTTCCAACCTCGCTCGTGGCACAACGAATGTGCAACACCGTTCTCCGATGTCCTCATTCTATTTGGTTTCCCATCCAACTGCCATCTCGTACGCGAGCGACACGCCTTGGACTGCGTGTGGCAGAGTGTAACGACGACACCGCCTTGGTTGGCGGGCGCAGGTGGTAGTGGGTGGGTGCATTGCTTAACTGCCCTCAACACTCCACACTCTGTCTTCGCAATTACGCCCTCCACTTTTCCCTCACCGCCACTCATGCTTCGGGTACTTCCTCGAAAGCTCCACCTTCAACTTCGGATAACTCTCCTTCCAGAAATTCGCCAGCGAAGTCGTGATCTGCACCGGACGGTAATTCGG
>JAYUWZ010000897.1:0-6212 GCA_043753265.1 Verrucomicrobiaceae bacterium | reverse complement strand
TTCGGGGTGCTCGAGGTCGACAAATTCCACGTGGGCGACAACACCACCGCCAATGCCGGAACCATGACGATCGCACAGGGCGCGTGGGGCAGCAGCGGCACGGAGATCGAGGGGACGGTCGCGGGCTTCAGCGCCGAGGAATTCCTCGCGGGTGCCTCCATCACCGCGGGCAATATCGCACAGGTCACCATGACCCAGGGTGACCTTGCGGGCACGCTCATCCTTACCGATCCGGATTCGGCGTCCCTGCCCACCTACACGGTGAATTCGGACTTCACGGGGCGCGTCGTTTCGGCGACTTCCATCAAGAAGCTGAATATCAATGGCGACTTCACCGGCTCGCTTGAGGCTCCCTCCATCGGGGCCATCACCGCCTTCGCATTTCTCGGCACCCCCTTCGTCTCGGATATCCAGGCCACCGAGGGCGGGCTGGGACTGCTCACCGCGAAATCCGGCGTGGTGCGCGATTACTTCATCTACAGCAAGACGTCCTTTAGCGGCATCAAGGTAAAGCTCGGCAAGCTTCAGACGGACACCATCGGCATCGACAACGTCCACATCACCGCAGCCTCCATCGGGGCGATCACCGTGGATTTGACGGCCGATGCAAAGAGCACCGGCGTGGATCTCACGGGCATCCGCAACAGCGACTTCGTCACGACGGGCACGGGCATCACCAAGACGACGACCGGCAAAATCGGCAACGTGTTCGTGAAGCTCAAGGGTGCCGCGGGCGGCAACGCCGTGGGAATGGTCGACGCCCATTTCGATGCGCGGGTGATCGCGGATGAGTTTGGAACCGGGAGGCTCGCCTCCACCGTCAATCCGCTTGGCAATATCACCGTCACCGTTGGCTCGTTTGGCGGCAGCAGCGTGGGCATCATGCAGTCCTCATTCCAGAGCGACACCATCGGCTTTACCAAAGTCACGGTATCGAAGGGCAAGGACCTCACCACGGCAGCGCGCGCAGTGGACACCCTGGCCTACACCGCCACGAAATCCATCGGCTACCTGCGTTTCGAGGGCGATGCAACGGCCTCGCAAGTGACCGGACTAAACGTCTGGGCGGGCGGAAAGATCGGCGCGCTCAGCGTGAAATCCAAGACCACGGGCTTCGGCAGCCTCGTCAATAGTAACGTGACCGCCGGCCAGTCGCTGCAACTTGCGGGCGACGACAAGACGAACAAAACGGCGCTACTCAATGCGGGACTTGGCGCAGTCCTCATCACCGGCAGCCTCACCAATTCCAAACTCGTCGCCGGCGCAAGCATCGGCGCGGTAAATATCAGCGGCGACGCGACGGATTCCCTCGTGCTCGCAGGCGCGCGCCTTGGCGGCGACTTCACCGTGGGCGACGGCAACGAAACCTACCAGCGCGCTGCGGCCATCGCGGGAATCATTGTGAAGGGCGCATTCCAGCGCACCTCCATCTCCGCGGGCATCGCCAGCACCAACGCGATCTTTGGCGATGCCGACGACACCATTGCCGCAGCGGCGGGCACGCTCACCACGAACAGCAGCATCGGCGCAATCACCCTTGGCCTTGGGGCCAGTTCCCCGTCGATTCTCACGGAGCACAACTACGCCATCCAGGCCAAAGCCATCAAGAGCCTCAAGGTCTCGCAGGCCAGCATCATCAAGGACTTCGCCACCGCGCTCTACCTCGACCTCGTGCCCACTGGCGAAATCGCTGATGATACGGCGGTGCGGATATTGCAGTAAGTATTCAATGGTCTGCCAGAAGGTTCAAAGAAGCGCCAATTTTGCGCTAGTTCCTGGAGTGCGCCTGGCCTGCCAACCTGCCCAAAATCCCTCGTCTCCATCCAAAGCGGCAGAGGGCTGCCGCACTCCAGGAACTGGCGTAAAATAGAGCGCTCCTTACGCTGATCCTGACTGTTCTGCGGAAGGCTTCCACCCCGTATGCGCCCTCCCATACGGACTGGAAGTCCGCGCTACAATCCGCGAAACTACAATCTCTCTTCGATCGGCGACTTCTCCGTGTTCACGGGCTTCTTCAGCTTCGCAACCTTTCGGTACTTCCCATTGAAATAGGCGCGTGCGCCGTGAAAAGGGTCTGTGTTTTCGCCTGTGAGTTCCAGGGTGCCGCCGCTGAGTTTGAAGGTCAGGATGCAGGGGGGGCGTTTCTCCGTGGCAGGCACTTTTTCCATGTAAAGCGCACCCTCCTTGGTCTTCACCGCGAGCCCTGCCATGCCGCCCAGATTGCTGCTCGTGCCGCGCACTACCTCGATGCCGAATGCCAGGCCATCCTTGCGTTCCTCGAGGTAAAGCCATCCCCCGCGTGAATCCATCCATTCCCCGGTAAGCCCCGCTGGCAGATCTTTCTTGGTGAATGAAGCAAGCCACGTCGCGCGGTCATCGCTCAGCCCCGCCATCATATCCCAGTAGGCTGCGGAAGATTCGGGCTTCTCACCATCATCGCCCGCCTGCTGTGGCTGCGCCTTCGCCATGAAATCGCGATACTCAATCCACCCGCGCTGATCCTCTCGCAACCTGGCTTTCTCCTCCTCACCCAGTCCCTCGATCGCCGTTTTATATGCCGCGTTCAGCGAAGTGTCCGCCTTCGCAAAATCCGACTTCGCCTTCTTCAACTCCCCCGGCTTGGTTTGGGCAAGGGAGGACGTGGCAAGAAGCAGGAGCAACAGCAGGGTCTTCATGAACAGTGAGATAAACAGGAACCGAAACGGGCCCCCAATCAACATGAACACCGGCGTTTGTGCAAGGAGGGGCAATCTGTCCTGAATGGCGCAAGAGCGGGAGCAAACCCTGAGGATTACTCACACGTCGTAATCACGGCTCTTGCGCCCAATTCAGGGCGCGGAACTTTGCGTTCTAGACCTAGGCCTGCGCTTCGCTTGACCTAGGCTATGCTCTTGCGCGCCTTTGGCGCGGCACTCCAGCGCCTTCGGCTTTTTCCGTCGGTCCGACTTGTGGGTGACGCTTAGTGCAAACTCCCACTCCAGATCAGCGCTCTGCGACTACTGCCACGATAGCCACACGGCCTGTGCCTCTTCTCGCCAGCAAACCTTAAATCTTAATTCCTAAATCTGAAATTCCTCCAAATCACCAACAGCGAACCGCACGGTAACGAATCCATAACATGCCTCCTGTTTGTTCTGCGCAAGGCGAACGCAACCCGCGGACGCCAGCCAGAATCCAAACAGAACATGAAAACATCACATCCCAAAATACACGGCGGCTTCACGCTCATCGAGTTGCTCGTCGTTATCTCCATCATCGCGATCATCGCGGCGCTGTCCTTCCCGGCATTCAGCGCCTTTCTCATGAAAGCGCGCATGAATGGGCAAATGGCGAATGGCTTGAGCATCTACAAGGCCATGGGCAATTACGCGTCTGACCCGAACAAGGACGAGTTCCCCGCCTACGCCGACACCGACGATCCAAACACCCTCGCAACCACCTCAAACGCGGCCTTCGAAATCCTGCTCAAGAACGGCATGATCGATAACAAGCAGGTGTTCTACAGCCAGAACAGCGCCTGGTGCAGCAAGCAGTTCCAAAACGAAACCACCGCCAAAAAGCTGCAGCCCGGCGAGAACGACTGGTGCTACGTAGTAGGCGTAAAGTGGAGCAGCAAGGACAGCAAATGGCCCCTGCTCGCCAACGCCTTCTCTCCGGGCACCACCACCTACCGCACCGACCAGGGGCAGAAGGGCGGGGCATGGAAAGGCACCCGCGCAGTGGTCATCTGGGCCGGTGGCAATGGCGAGGTCGTCGACACGAAGGAGCAGGGCACCAGCTACTTCATCAAGCGCGCGGACAAGCCGACCGCCAATGCCTTCGAGAAGGAGGGCGAATGGCTCTCCGGCGACAACGTGAAAGTCCTCTATCCTGAGGGCTAGCAGAACAGGGAGCGGCGCGCGTAACTTCACGGCACGATGACATCCCATGACATCAAACCGCGACAGTTGCGCGCGCTGCTGCTGCTGCTCTTTCTAGTGCCGCTCATCCCCACCGCGCTCATGGTTCGCTTCATGTTCGACAGCCTCCGGGTCGAGCGCATCGCCGCAGTTGACCGCGTGCGGGATTACCACTCCGAGATACTCTCCACGCTCGTCCGCAGTGCAAAGCTGGAGGGCACGGCGGAAAAGGAACGCGCGGAGCAACTGCTGGCGCTTTGGGGGAAAACACCGGAGCCCGCAGTGAGAGCGCGCGTGGTCGATGCCGCGGGGCGCATCCTCGCGGGCGAGCCGAATCCATGGGAGCGCCCGCTCGCCGTCGCATCGATTCCAGCCATCCCCGGCGCAACGATTCAAATCCATCTAGCCGGTCCGGAGGTGCTGGAGGAAGGCCTCGCGGAACAGCGGCAGTTTCTTTGGTGGACCGGTGTGCTCACCACGCTCGCAGTGCTCATCATTGCAGGCACCGCGGCGCTCGCGCTGAACCACCAGTTTGCGCTGAACGAATTGAAGAACACCTCCGTGGCCACCGTCGCCCACGAACTTCGCACCCCGCTCGCCTCCATGCGCATGCTCGTGGACACGCTACGCGAAGGCCGCGTGCGCTCCGAGGAACAGCGCAGCGAGTACCTTGAACTTATCGCCGCTGAGAACGAACGCCTGAGCCGTCTCGCGGAAAACTTCCTCACCTTCTCCCGCCTGGATCGCGGGACACAGCCGCTGCGCCTGGAGTCCCTGGCGCCGTCTGACATTGCCACGCGTGCCGTGGCACCCCTCCAGCCGCGCCTTGATGCAACCCTCTTCACACTCGATGTCCCCCTCGCTCTTCCCAACATCCGCGCCGACCGCGATGCGCTCGCGCAGGTGCTCGCCAACCTCCTCGACAATGCGCTGAAGTACACTGGCGATGAAAAGCGCATCGCCCTCCGCGCAAGCAGGGATGCGGATTCCGTCGTCTTCACCGTGGAGGACAACGGCATCGGCCTCACTCCCGCGGAGCGCAAAGCCATCTTCCAGCCGTTCTATCAGGCCGACCAGCGGCTCTCCCGCTCGCGCGAAGGCTGCGGCCTCGGGCTTGCGATTGTGCGCCGCATCGTGGATGCGCATGGCGGTGAAATCACAGTTGCGAGCGAGCCGGGAAAAGGCAGCGTGTTTACCGTGAAACTTCCTCTCGCATGAAGCAGCTCGCCACCGTGCTCATCGTCGAAGACGACCCCGCCATGCTCCGCGGGCTGAAGGACAATTTCGAGTTCGAGGGCTACAAGGTCGTCACCGCGACCGATGGCGACGCCGGCCTGAAGGCCGCACTCCGCTCGCTGCCGGATCTCATCGTCCTCGACCTCATGCTTCCGCAAATCAACGGCTACGAGGTGTGCCGTTTTCTCCGCGCGGAAAAGTTCGACATGCCCATCCTCATGCTCACTGCCAAAGGGCAGGAGAGCGACGTGGTGCTGGGCCTCAAGCTGGGCGCCGACGACTACGTGACGAAACCTTTCTCGATCAAAGAACTGCTCGCCCGCGCCGAGGCCCTGCTGCGCCGCCGCAAAAAGACGGATGCCGAGATCTACGAATTCGGCACCTGCCGCCTCGACTGCGATGCGCGGTCCTTCACCCGCGACGGCGCGGAGGTCGCGCTCTCGCCCAAGGAATTCGAACTCCTGCGTTTCTTCGCCAGCCGCCCGGGGCAGGCCCTGAGCCGCGACCTGATCATGACCAGCGTCTGGGGTTACGATGCCATGGTCACCCCGCGTTCGATCGATCGCTTCGTCAACGCCCTCCGCAACAAAATCGAAGTC
This sequence comes from Verrucomicrobiaceae bacterium, assembly GCA_043753265.1. GTDB lineage: Bacteria > Verrucomicrobiota > Verrucomicrobiia > Chthoniobacterales > Chthoniobacteraceae > SXWH01. The sequence goes on along the minus strand of JAYUWZ010000897.1, from coordinate 478 downwards.
GATCCGGCAAATCCCCACCACCTCCGCACGGTTCGGGAGTTCGGGTATAAGTTTGAAGTGTGATCGACATGGGACCTTTTGAGTCGCTTGAAAAGATGACCGTGATTGGGTCGGGTTAATTTAAATGCTGGAGATGCCAGCAGCTTCCAAAAATCCCGTATTCTCTCCCGCGCGATTTTCTGTAACCTCCGCGCCGTCACTCCTCAGGAAAGAGGTGCCATGAATCATCCCATCTGCCCTCAGTGCCAGTCGCCCATCCCGCCGGACGCTCCCGGCGGGCTTTGCCCATCCTGCCTTTTACTGGGAGCAGCGGGCTCCACGGAGATGGCTCCCGCAGGCATGGCGCATGCGCCTTCCATCGAGGAGGTGAGGGCGGCCTTCCCCGAACTGGATGTGCTGGAGATGTTTGGCCATGGTGGCATGGGGGTCGTTTTCAAGGCGCGCCAGCCGAGGCTCGACCGGCTGGTGGCGCTCAAGA
>JAYUWZ010000896.1:0-6215 GCA_043753265.1 Verrucomicrobiaceae bacterium | reverse complement strand
GAGCCGGCGAGTTTGCCGCAGTACAATGCCACGAGAATGCCGACGATCGTGGCTCCAAAAATGATCAGGCGGTCTCGAAAATGGTCGATTGTCATTCGGCGGGGCGGGAAGGTAATTGGAGATTCCCGGCTGTCACTTTGAATTTGAAGAGGCAGACAAGCAAGAGAACAGCACCGGCTGCGAGCGCCACCATGCAAGCCCCCAGCCAGGCTGGCGAGTAGCGGAGCACCAGCGAATCGGCGCCTGCGGGTATGCTGATGACGGACATAACCCCCTGGCGGCGAACCGCACACGCCTGGCCATTCGAGGCAACCGCGACCCATCCGGGGAAAAAGGTATCCGTTCGCAGGAGTTCACCCGCGCCCCCGGGGGGGAAGGAAAGGGTCATGGAGTTCAAGGTTTCTGAGGAAATACGCACAGGCCTGGCAGTGTCGCCGACCCATTGGAGGCGGGCAGTGCCTGCGGCGTTCAATTTTGCCCATTTTCCCGCCTCCCGCGGCGCGGGTATCGTATATTCCCAGTCTGCGAGCCTGGAGCGATCGGGGTCGGGGTGCTGCGTCTGCGACCCCGGCTGCAGCGCCGCATAGCCATGCACCACGTGCGTCCGGGTCCAGTGCACCGTAGCGAGGGGGAAGACCACGGAGAATACGGCATGTCCCTCGCGGGGCACCTCCAGCAGCCGGCCAGTCCCCACCTGCCGGGCCACGGCGAGCTGTTCCTCCCCGCCATCCCGGAGCCGTTCCCACGACGCAAGCGGCTCCCTGGGCACGAAACGCCGGGCAAAAAGCGCGGGCGACACGACATTGGCCGCCAGCAACATCGCGAGCATGGCGGGCATTTTTCCCGTCATCGCCGACGCCGCCATCAGCACCAGCGCGCAGAGTGCAACGACCACCTCCGGGTTTCGAAAGCCCACCTCATTCGGGTAGTTGGCAGCCTGAAAACGGCGCAAGGGCTCCGAGCGCCCCTCGTAGTGATCGCCCTTCCCGCGCTCCACCAGCATACTCTCCATCCTGCCCCGGAATTTGGGGTATACCACGTAAACGGCGGCAAGCGTCCCGAGCACAACCAGCACCGCGAATCCGGCCAGAACGATCCCCAGCCGGCGCTGCCGTGCCTTGTCCAGCGCCACGATTCGCCCCGCGCCACTGGCCGCAAGCACCAGCAATGCGATGACCCCCATGCCGCAAATCCGACGGTAAAGCAGGTCGAACAGCGGCGTGCAGAGGGAGATAATCAGCGCCACCAAAATGCAGATGGCCACACGGCGGGCAGCAGATTGCACAGGGGCCTCGCCATCCCGCGCCCGCAATCCATACGCCGCAAAAATGAAAATGAGCGGCCCCGCGTAGAGATAAAACCCCATGCTCTCGATGCTGATGGTGCGAAACGTGCCAAGGCTCCACGGCCACACCGCGGACAGGATGAGCAGCCCGTCCATGTAGTTTGGAAAATCCTGAATCCCGCGCTCGTTCTGGAGATACAGTTCCAGCGTGGGCCCCAGCGCGGGTGCCGCGAGCAGCGCCCCCACGATTCCCGTGCACGCAACCATGCCGGTGGCCCTGAGCCAGTCCCGCACCTTGCGCCCGCCGCACCCCACCACCACGCACAGGGCAAAAAATGGCAGGTAGACGTGTGATTGCAGATTCCCCGAGTAGAAAATCAGCGCCGCCAGGATCATCGCCAGCGGCGCGCCAAACCGGCCCGAGCGCATCCACCACGCCGACCACGCCCACCAAAGCCAGGGATACCAGCTAAAGGCCGCGGTGACCCACGGGTGCCCAATATACAGGGTGAAGCCACCCGCCACCTGCCCGGCGAGCGCCAGTCCCCCCGCCACTGCCGGGCTGGCTCCAAAATGCCGCAGCAGGAAAAACAACCCCAGCGCCAGCACCAAGTGATGCGCCACCAGCGTCCAATTGTAGGCCAGCACAAAATCCGGCACCGTAAGGTAGATGAGCACCCGCACGGGGTCCATGCCGTTCACATGGCTATCCGCAAGCAGGGGCCGCCCGCAATACGTGTAAGGATCCCACCACGGGATCTCCCCGTTCCGGTAGGAATGATAGATCGTCCACTGCAACGGCAGGTCGTAGCTGAGCTGGTCGACAATCGTGTGGTTCTTCGGGATGACGCCGCTCGCAGGGTCCACAAATTGATACCGCTCCCACAGCGTAGGGGCGAGATCCACCGGCGCGGTGATCGACCTCCCCAGCATGGCATCGCCAAACATGGCAAAGCTCAGCAGCAGGCTGGCGAGGACGAAGAGGATTGTCTCCCGGGTTCGGAGCATCCCCCGGCGTTAACGGCTGCCTCCCGGCATGGCCAATGAAAAAGCGCCCTTGTGCGCGGAATCCGGCGAACAGCCAGAGCTACTGCGGCCGCAAAGCCACTTGCAGCCGCACCGTCCTTCGAGGCATCCCAGGAGTGCCAATGGCAGGAAGCACTCGGACCGTTACCACTTCCGCCCCATCGCCGGTTGGCATTGGAAAGCCGACTTGCTCATAGGCCGAAGGATCGGACGACCAGGCCATCGTAACACCAGTGGTCTGCACCGTGTAGCTTACTGGGATATCGACACGGCGGCGGTAGCGAAATTCCAAGTAGCGCTTCCCATCAGCGGGGTTGAGCTTTCCCTCTGCCGTTGGAAGACCATCTGGCGAAAAAGCAGACGGATTCAGGCTCAGGGCATACTCTGCCAGATTCAAAATACCGTCGCGGTCCAAATCCCCCAATGCGCCATGATCTCCCGTTCCGATATTTGAGGCGAGGCCGTTTGCAGTTTCCCACGCATCCGGGAGGCCATCGTTGTCGGAATCGGGAGGGGTGAGTAAATTGAAGGTATTGCTCTTTCCAATATGACCTTGGAGATCCACGCCAAGGAAATGGACCAAAGGCGCGCTCGTATTGGTCCAGACTGGACCACTCCATATCCCGCCAGTGAGGAAAACACCCGGGGGATGGACGGGAATCGCACGCACATTGAATTGTACTTGGGGAACCAGCGTGGTTGTAGAAGGATAAGGGTTGAATCCGGACCAGAGGAGGGGATCGCCATTAGTTCCATTGACGGAGGACCACATGGCTCGGCTTGATGAGGCTGTATAACAGAGCACCGCTCCAGACGTCGTGGCACTTGTGTTGTTGAAGCTGAAGTCCACGATTAAATTACTCGTCCCATTGTATTGAAACGGAGTGGAAAACGGAAACGTGACCCATCCCGTTTTGTTCATTACTTGGTTTGCCTGGTAAACGGTCGTCCAACCCGTGGCATCCCATGCAACAGACCCAAATCCTGTCAGGCTGGTGTGCTTCAGCCGAATCGTCCAGTTGTTGAGGGCTTGACCGGGCAGGGTGGTGACATTGAGGGCAAGCGAGTTCAGTGTGCCCGCCACTCCCATTTCGCTAGCGAGATAAATCACCTGGGCTCGATGGTCGTGCGCGCCCGCAGTCAGAGGGAGCGAGCTGGTGGTTGAGTTACCGCTCCCAATGACTCTTTCCTCAGACACGCCACTTAGCATTACATACCCTGCATGGTCAGGCACGGGATTGTTTGCCGCATCGAGGGCCGTGATGGTCGCATTGAGCGGCTGGCCGCTTGTGTGTGTCGGAATAGTGGACCACGTGTAGTGATGCACCGGGCCGGCGCCCGAAGTGAAGGAATTGCTGAGCCCCGTGGCCCCGGCACCATTGGAAGCGGCGATGCGCACTCCCGTCGAAAACGTATTCGCGGTGACGTTCCCTGTCCATTTTCCAGCGACAAATGCGGTGGTGGTTGCAGGCGTAATGGCGATGGCTCCCGCATCCCCGCTCGCGCTCAAAGCCGCTGTCCCGGTGAAACTGCCCATCACCGCATCGTTGATATCCTTTGCTGCAATGGTGATCCCAAAAGGCAGACCCCGCACCTGATTGGGCTCGATGGGATTAAATGTAAAATGATGCACGTCGTTGTCGGCCACCATCACTGCTCTCACCACCGTTCCGAAGCCGGGGGCGGAGGCCTGGAGATTGACGGCGACACTTCCTTCCAAGGCGCTGTTATCGGATGTAGTCTGGGTGAAATTGGCGGAGGAGGATCCTGCTTGGATGGTCACCGTAGCGGGCACGCTGAGGCGCGCCGGATCGGAAGAGGTGAGTGTCAACACCAAATCAGCCTGCACTGCGGCATTGGTTAACACGGCGTTCGTGGAAGTGGCGCCTTCCACGGCAGAGACGCTGCTAATCCTCAAGGCCGTGCTTTCATTGTCGAGCACGGTCACTTGTGTGACTGCTTGAGCCCAACCGGGATGCGTCGCCGTAATCGTAAAGCCCCTTGGCCCGGTGAGCACGCTGTCGTTCGCCGTGGATATGGGAATGACCGCAGCACTCTCGCCAGCGCGGAGTAGGACGGTGGCCGGCACTTGGAGAACGGCTGGGTTGCTGGATTCGAGACGAATCCTCACGTCCGAGTTTGCAGTTGGAGAAATCGTGAGAGTTGCGGTGACATCCTCCCCTATCGTCGTGTCCTCATCCACTACTACGGTGCCCGGCAAGCCAATGGTACCCGCCTCGTCATCAAGCACCTCGATTACATCCGCACTCGCAGCAGTCCCGGCTGAGGATGCCGTGACGGACACCTGGATAGGGCCATTCACCGTGGAATTATTAGTCGGGGAAAGCAGGAATGTCGCACTGCTCTGTCCTGCGGGGATGGTGACGCTGAAGGGCACCGAAAGAAGATTCGGGCTGGAGGAAACGAGCGTTACGGGAGTGTCTGTGGCAGGCGGCGCGAGCGATACCGTGCCAATCACGGGCACACCGCTTTCGGATACACTCACAGGAATATCAACAAGTGTTCTCGGGCTCTGGGTTCCAGTTACCGAGACATCATCGATTGCGAAGCCATCGTTGGGTGCACTGCTATACCCGTACTGATTAAAGCGGATTTTGAAATGCGATGTGTAGGCCAAGCCTTTTGCGGCAATGGCGTTGTCGAGATTCACCGTGAATTGTACCCACCCCTGGCTTGCCATTCCGCGCAGGGACTGAACCTCGTACCATACCTTGCCGTCGGCGCTCATCGCAACACCATCAAAATCAGATCCATCGATGAATGGTAAAATGGGCGGGCCTTGATCAGTCCCATAAAAGCGCTTGGCCCAAAAAGTCAATGAGACGCCCTGACAGCCTGCGAGGTCCACACCAAGCGTCAGCTCTGATCGAGAACTGACATTGCCCGCCGAGTCCATGATGGCGTGATTCGCCCCGGAATGCGGGGTATTGGTCGAAAGGATTTGCGTTCTACCTTTTGCTGTCGCTGACAGAGTCCATGCGCTGGAAAACGAGCCGCTTTCAAAGCCGTCTGCAAACGGCAGTCTTGCGGGCGACGCAGTTGCGGGAGGCTCGATTTGGAAGGCGTTGCTGACGCCCCTCCTGCCCGATGTGTCCTTCGCCTCCAGAAAAATGGAATTCGCATAGCCACTAAGAGAAATATCCCCGCTCCATATCCCAGAAATTACTGCCGACGAAACGGGGAGATTCGCCTCCGTTCCTTGTAATGTGAACACTTGGAGATGGGGCCTTAGCGAGGATGCGCTTGGATGAGGAGTGGCTCCCCTCCACGTCAATGGATTCGCGCCTTCAGCAGAGCCACTCTCAAATCCGTATATCATACGCGATACTGAATCCTCGAAACTCATATTCCAACCAACCGAGCTGCCCAAGGCTTCCCGATTGTAACAAAAGTCGATGAGGAGATTGCTAAAGCCGTCGTACTCAAACGGAATCTGGAATGGAAAGGCGACCCACCCTCTTTTCGAAATCAAGGCCGTCGATTGATGAACCACGGTCCAACCGTCATCCTCCCATTGGGCACCCGAATTGTAGGATGAAAGCGCCGTCTTTTTAATACGGATGGTGAAATTGGGCAATACGACCGGGGTTTCTCCTTCTAAAGGAGTGTAAACGCTTAGTGCCAGGCCGCCCAGTGTGCTTTGGGCTCCCAGTTCGCTCGCAGTGCAAATGACTGTGGCACGGGATTTCCAAGAATACGCATACAGAAAAGTTCCTGTGGTGGTGGCCGTGCCAGCGTAAAGCGTCTTGGAAAGCATCGGTCTCAGCGCACGCAGGGTGATGGGTTCGCTCACGGTGGAGAGCAGCGTGCCTCCCTCATCGGTGGCCCTGACAGTCACTGGAATGGAAGCGCCCGGCCTTTGGGGACTGGGAATGGGATCCCA
>JAYUWZ010000895.1:0-2886 GCA_043753265.1 Verrucomicrobiaceae bacterium | reverse complement strand
GGCGCAGGTGGGGCGGGCGGGAGCGGCCATCCTTGTGGAGAGTGATAGGCACCTCCGTCATGCGCATGCCGCCCATACAGGCCTTCATCACCATCTCGCTGGCGAATTCCATGCCCGTGGTGACCACGGCCATGCGGTCGTAGGCCTCACGGGTAAAGGCGCGGAGGCCGCAGTGAAAATCCTGCACCGGGGTGCGGAAGAGCAGGCGGCCGATGAAGCTGAGCACGGGATTGCCCAGCCAGCGGTTCTTCCACGGCATCGCGCCGGGCATGATGGTGCCGCCGCCCTTGGGCAGCCGGCAGCCCATCACCAAATCATTCCCCTCGCGCAGCTTCTCCACAAAGCGCTTTGCCTGCCCGAAGTCGTAGCTGGCATCCGAGTCGCCCATGAGCAGGTATTTGCCCCTGGAGGCCTCGATGCCCCCGCGCAGCGCGCAGCCATAGCCCTTCTCGCTCACGGCCACCACGCGCGCGCCCAGTTCCTCAGCGATGCGCTGGGAGCCATCGGTCGAGCCGTTGTCGGCGATGATGATTTCGCCCTCAACGCCCGCGTCGGCAATGCCGCGCTGGGCCATCGCGATGCACGTGGCGAGGGTCTCGGCCTCGTTGAGGCATGGCATGACGATGGAAAGTTCCATGGAGTAAAGAAGGGTGTGGAGGCTAGAGCGGATTTACGCCGCGAGGGAAGCGAATCTGGAATGCGGCAGCTTGCTGCCGCTCTGGATGAGGTGGTCCTGGTGGTGGTGGCAGGAAAACTAATCGAGTTTATAGAGGGGCACTTGCCCCCAACCGCCTCCGCCCACGCCTCCAGAGCGGCAGCAAGTTGCCGCACTCCAGATCGCGTCCCGCCTTTCGGAAGCTCTGATAGGTGTGCCATCACGGTGATATTCCCGCGCTTACCGCACGACACCAAATTCCGCGCGGCGGTTCCTGGCCCACGCGCCGTCGCCACCGCCGCTGTCCGATGGCATTTCCTCGCCAAAGCTCACGGTTTGCAACTGGCCGCCGCTGACGCCCATGGCGATGAGATCCTCGCGCACAGTCTGCGCGCGGCGCTCGCCGAGTCCGCGGTTGTATTCCGGCGTGCCGCGCTCATCCGTGAAGCCGGCGATGATGATCGTGCTGTTGTTCGCCTTCGCAAAATCAGCCACGGCCTGCAACTTGCCGCGCTCGCCGCCGGGCACCGAGAAGCTGTCGAACCCGAAGAACACCGGCGGAAATTGCGAGCGATCCACATTGGAGCTCATAAAGGAAACACCCTCCTGGCGATCCGGCAGCGGGGTGCCGAGCGAGGTGCCATTTACATAATCGCCATCCGTCCCCCCGGCGCTGCTGCCGCCCGCGCCGCCCGCCTTGGTGGATTTGCATGCGGCAAAGCCGAGCGTCGCCGCGGCGGCGGCAATCATGAAAAATGTGCGGAGGCGGAGAAGGTGCATGGCCATGGCATTGCCCGATCCCGGCGGGGGCGTAAAGCACGTAGTCCCGCCTTTGGATGGAATGCCTCGCTCTCTTTCACCTACCAGGCAGAGTTGGAACCAAAGCGAATGAACCGCCAAGTCGCCAAGCACGCGCAGAAACACAAAGTGGAGAAGCGGGTTGGTGACTCGCGTCGATGGGACCATGTCCGTTGTTTCTGCTAATGACGTTGCCCTTTTCACAGGGAGCAACGTCTCCAAGGAATCCTGTTTAATCCTGAAAATCTTGTAAATCCTGTCAAAAGGGAGGCTCGGGGATTCTGAATTTTGCGCCCAAAGTTTCAATACGACCTGCGCACTTTTAAGGACAGGATTTACAAGATTTTCAGGATTAAACAGGATTGTTCCTCTCGCTTATCTCCAGAGGAAAAGACCGCCTCCATGTTGTTCGTTGTTTTGAACAGAGGTACTAAAGGCGGGACTGCATGCTTACTTCCGCCCCACAAACTGCAAATACCGCCACACTCCCAGATACGCACTGCGCACTTCGTCCACCTGTGGGGTAAACTGGGCCTTCAGCAGGGGCTGGAGCTGGGCATCCATGCGCACATGGTTCACACCCATCCAGCGGGCAAAAAAGCGGAAGCGGCTATCGTGAAAATCCACGACCGCTACTTGCCCGCCAGTCGCGAGGTCCTTGTGCGCGGTGGCGATCGCCGCCTCGAATCCCGGATTAAACATCGAGAGTGCGTAAGAAAACAAGACGAGGTCGAACGGCTCGCCCTCTAAAACAGGCGCATCGTAGGCCTTGTGGATCAACCGCACGCGGTCGCCAAAGCGCGCCATCTTGCTCCGCGACACACCGAGCATCGCCTCGGAAAGATCGAGCCCCGCCACTTTCGCATCGGGGAACCGCTTGCAGAGGGCCACGAGATTCTTACCCGTGCCACAGCCGACCTCCAGGATGCGCTTTGGTGCGCCGCCTGCCGCCACCACTTTGTCGAGGATGCTCGTGCGGCCGAAAAGAAAACTCCAGCGGGTCGCGTCATAGATGCGCGAGTGAAACTGGTAATAACGCTCGATGGCGGTGCCGCCCTTTGGTGCGCTCATATCACCTCTGCGAAGTGCGTGCTGCCATACGTGCCCACGCGGTCGGTGCGGTGCATCGCCTCGGTGCGGGCCTCCTGGAAGCGCAGGCGTGAGCGCACTTCGGCGGGCACAAAGCTGAGATCCATCCCGGCCGACCGCATGAGGATTTTCGTGCCGGGCTTGCTGTTTGCGAGGATCAGGTCCCACTCCTCGCGCAGGGCCTCCGGGTCGTGCCACGCGAGCCAGTCCTGGTGATCGAGCAGCACGTAGTGCGTATAGCAACCGGGGTTTTCTTTCAGAAATTTCGACACCGTCGTGGTATGCGGATGCACCCTGTCGATACGGCTGGCCAGCGTCGCGAGGTTGTCCTTTTTCAGGTAGTT
>JAYUWZ010000894.1:0-13071 GCA_043753265.1 Verrucomicrobiaceae bacterium | reverse complement strand
TGGCTGCATTTACCAGCCCACCTTTCTCGGCGTCCGCGACGACCTGACCGCCGACGATTGCACGGTGGATCAACTCAAATACAAGCCCGCGTAAATTTGCGGCAAATCATCAACGAACAGCCCGCCTGTGCTCACCCGCAGGCGGGCTGTTTCCATTTCAACCAACAACAAAAATCAAAACACATGGAAATCATCACCCTGCCACTCGCTGAATTGAAACCCGCACTCGCCGGGCTCAGCAAAGTGGTCACCAAACGCCCCACGCTCCCCGTGCTGGGCATGATCAAAATCGAGCGCACCGCCGACGGCTGGATTGCACTCACCGGTACGGACCTCGATACGTTCGTCACCGTGCGCATGGAACAGCCCGCGCCGGGTCAGCCCTTCAGCGTGCTCGTCCCGCTGGAGGATTTGCAGACCACCTCCAAGAACTGCGCGCGCACCGACACACTGCAAATTCACCCGCACGCTCCTGAAAAGGTGCTCATTAAAACACCCGTAGGCGCGAGCTGGGCAGAAACGAAATGCGACACGCTCCCGGTGGCGGAATTCCCCGTGATGCCGAAGTTCGACGGCGACATCATTGCCGTCCCGGAAAATGTGCGCACCGCGCTGCATGAGGCCTTCTCCTGCGCCAGCGAGGATGCCACGCGCGAAATTCTGCAAGGTGCATTCCTGGATGTGAGCAAAAAGGACTGCCACTGCGTCGTCGGCACCGATGGTCGCCACCTCTACAGCAGCAATTCGTTCAGCCTGCCGATGAAAGGCTCGGTGATTATTCCTACGCACCGCTTCCTTGAGTGGAAGGAATTCAACAACGACGGGGAGTGGCGGTTGAAAAGCGGTGCCAACGCGGAGAATAAAGATCTGCAGCACGTGCAGCTCACTTCCCGGCGCTGGCGGTTCATCACACGCCAAATTGAAGGGGATTATCCCAACTGGCGGCAAGTGCTGCCGGATGCAAAGCAGGTCAAAACTACGATCTGCATCGATAATCCGGAAATGGTCATCCAGGCCATGCAGCGCATGCCTGACCACGACAACGTGTATCATGCCATCGGCCTCATGGCCGCTCACGGCTCGCTGCTGCTGTTGGCGAAATCCACGGCAGAAGATGCGCAGTGGTTTTCGGTTCCCATTCCGAATGCCAAAATCGAAGGGGCGGACGTTCAGATTAATCTCAACCGGCAGCAGCTCACAAAGGCACTGCAATTTGGGCTCACGCGCCTGGAGATTATCGACGAACTGAGCCCGGCACGTATCTGCGAAGGTGGACGGCAAATGATCCTCATGCCTGTGCGGATAAATGGCACCGCGCCTTCCGCACCGCCCGGGAATATTCCTCCCGCGCCAAATCCCCCGAACCCACAACCCGCACCGGTGGAAAATACCCCACCGGTCGCTTCCCAGCCGCCAGCGCTCGAAGCTGCGGCTGCGCAAATTGAAATCGTTCGCACCCACCTCCGCGGATCGCTCGCGGAACTCGGAAAACTAGGCGACCTGCTCAAACAGGCCCAGCGCGAACACAAAGCCGGAGACAAAGAAATTCAGTCCGTGCGGCAAACGCTCCGGCAGTTGCAAGCCGTCCGCATCTAGCACGCGTAGATGGCGAAGGCCGCACACGGCGCACGGGCCGGATGAGCATCACAGCTTGTCCGGCCCGGCGTCGTTCAACTCAACCCGCCGATATCGGCAACACAGAAAGGAAAAACACCATGATCGGTCTATTCGACCAAGCCCCGCCCCAGAAAATCCAGCGCCCGCGTCCCAATCTCTGCCTCCATTGCGGCGCAGAGAAAGTCGAACGCAAGGATGTGGAAATTGTGCCCACACCACGCGCAACGTCCACGTGGACGCCCATTCCGCACCTCCAACTCGTCACACACGTCGAGCGCACGTTGCAGGCCAATGGCCTCGTCGTCGGCACCCAAGCTCACGGCCTCACCCACGATGGTGCCCGATATTTCGGGCTCATGGAGGTGATGCGCGACGAAAACGCAGAGGATTATTGCTGGGTCCTCGGTTTGCGCAACTCGCACGACAAAACATTCCCTGCCGGAATCACCGCCGGTGCGAGTGTGTTCGTCTGCGATAATTTGTCGTTCTCCGGAGAGGTGAAGCTGGCGCGCAAACACACGTCCCACATCTGCCGGGATTTACCGCGTCTCGTGCAAAGTGCGGTCGGGAAATTGATGGACCGGTGGAATCATCAGGACACCCGGCTCTCGACCTACAAACTGGCGGAGATCGAGGACCGCACCGCGCACGATCTCATTGTGCGCGCTGTCGACGTCGGCGTATGCCCGAACAAGATCGTGCCTCGCGTGCTCACCGAATGGCGTGAGCCGCGCCACGATGCATTCGCACCGCGCAACGCATGGTCGCTGTTCAATGCGTTCACTGAGGCACTGAAAGGCAACCTCGTGGAATTGCCGCGCCGTACCGAAGCACTCCACGGACTCCTCGACACGCACGTGGGCCTCCACTCCGTATCATGAGCCGACCCACGAAAATAGAAGTCGACCATTACGCAAAACTCGTGGGGCGACAAATCGTGGCAATCGTGTGGGAGGAAATGGAAGGCGAGCCGCTGCCAGTCCTGTTGCTCGGGGGCTGGGACCGCGACGGCAACGCCGCCAGCCTCACCGTGCTCGCAGACCCGGAAGGCAACCGCCCCGGGCATTTGGATCATAACCTGTAAATCCCAATAGCGAACTGACAGCGTTCGTCTCGTAAAAATCATCAAGGAAGCCTGCTCATCGTGGCAGGCTTTCTTTTTTTTACTGAGATCTGCCCACCGCAATTATCTTTACCGGAAGATCAGGACCTCTTCCAATCCTCCGCCGCAAGAGGCAGTTCGTTGAGTTCCGCACGGGCGTTGCGCCAGGTGGGATAGTGCTTATCCAGGATAGCCACGAATCGCTCGCTGTGGGTGGGCGCGAGCAGGTGAGCCATCTCGTGGACCACTACGTATTCCAAGAGGTCCTTGGGTTTCCTCACGAGTTCAGTATTGAGTCGGACATGGCCAGCACGGTGGTTGCAGCTCCCCCACTTCGTTTTCATCCGTTGCAGAAAATAGCTACTGACTTTCACCTTCAGCTTTGGCTCCCATTTTTTGATGAACGCAGGCACCACTTCGTGAAGCAGCGACTTGTGCCATTCATGGATTACCTCGGCACGCTTCCCGGGATTGCTGCCCGGGCGCACAGTGAGTGTGATCCTTTTGTGGTCTATTGCGACGAACGGCTTCGCATCCACATACTTTATCGTGAGGAGACGGCGGCGACCCCAGAGATAATGGCTCTCCCGCTCGATGAATTTGCGTGGCGTCTCCCGGGCCTGCCCCTTTAGCTTTTCCTGCTGCTGCCGGATCCATCCCAGCCGTGATATGGCATAAGCGCGTGCGACATCCAGCCGGGTCGCGCTGGGCGCGCTGAGCGTGACGCGACCATCCGGCGGATGAACGGAAAGATGCACGTTCTTGATGGCCTTCCGGGTCACCCGAATGGAAATCTCGCCGAGTTGAATCGTCTCTCTCATCAATACCCAAGCTGGTGCCTCACAATTTCGAAGACCGCGAGCGTTGTGCGTCGATCTCGATCCATGACGGGAAACAGGGCGTTCAGCACTTGCTTTCCCTTCGGTCCATCAATGTCCTCTTTCCACCCGGAAGGCGCTTTTTCCCGCATGGTCTGGTCGATTTTTAGTGCCAGAGCAGCGCGCTCTTCAATCTCGACCGGGCTCTCCTCCCGCAAGATGGCCCTGTCTCCAGCCAGTATTTCAGCAAGATTGGTGAAAAGCACGATGGCCTCGGCTTTGCCATGGAGAACGGCTGGGATGCCAGCGATGGGTTCCTTCTTCCCGAGTCGCTTCACCGCAGCCTCCGCATTTTCCAGGAACTTCTCATAGTCCTTCGTTTCTTGCCGCTTTTGCTGAATCAGATCATCCAGCAGCCTCGACATCTCCGCATAAAATCTGGGATCCGTGAGTTGGTCGCGGATGATCGTTTTGCGGATGTTGTTGATAATGCCCTCAGCAATGGCATTCCGCGACAGTTTGCCCTTCTCATTGAGCTTTTTCGCAATGGCGTCGTGAATCCCCGTTTGGACGATCAGCTCCACGAGCGAATAATTGTCCACATTTCCAAGTGGGTCTGCGGGGTCGGCCTGGATGTAGGTATTGATGAGGTGGCGCATGTCCGCCTCATACGGCTTGATGTCCAGTTCCTCACCGGAGTGCTTCTTTACTGCAGCGCGGGTGTCCCCATAAAATTCCACTTCCTTCGCCAAGGCGGCGATCTCAACCTCGGAATAGCCCGCCTCCAGCAGATCACCGGTCATGTCCGCGTATGCCCGTACGAAGGAGGCCACGGCCTTGTAAAAGGAAATGCGCAGCGGCTCGGTCTCAACGAGTGCGTTGGGATTGCTCGCGGCTCCACAGAAGTAGAGGAGGAACTGTTCCATCTCACGAGGCGGCGGCACGGGCTGGCACAAGTAGTGAAGCGCCTCGCGCGCCGTATCCAGGACCTTCCTGCCTTCGACCAGCCAGTTCTTGAGCCTCACGTTGTTGTCTCCGCCCCCTCCTTCGTCGATGTCCAGTTCGTCGGAGCTGTAAACCGCGATGGCCTGCTGCACATCGCCAAACAGTTCCTTAAAGTCCACGATGTGCCCGTAATCCTTGTCGATGCCGTCCAGCCGATTGGTACGGCAAATGGCTTGGAAGAGGTTGTGATCCCGCAGCTCGTTGTCGAGGTAGATATAGGTACAGCTCGGCGCGTCAAAGCCGGTCAGGAGCTTGCTCACCACGATCAAGAGTTTCAGGTTTGCGGGCTCCTCGATAAATCGGCGCTTGGCCTCATCCTCGTAGGCTTTCGTGGCCTGGCCATTCTTCAGGACGTGTTTCGTGTAGGTGTCGAACTTGTAGCGCTCGTCGCTCTTAGGCGGCTCCAGTGCGATGGCGCTGGGTTGCGGCTCGAACGATGTGATGATCCCGCAATACTCTCCGAATGGGGTGTTCTGAAAAAGCCGGTAGTAGTGGCAGGCGTCGTAGATGCTCGCCGCTACAAGGATGGCCGTGCCGCGGTCATTGTTGAGACGCGGCTTGGTGTCAAAGTCATGGATGATGCTGAAGAGAATCTTCTGCTTCCGCTCGCTGGAACTCATCAGCTCTTCCATCGTCGCCCAGCGCTTGCGCAGCACGGCTTTTTGAAAGTTGTTCAGCGTCTTGGTCTTCTCCGCGAAATACTCCTCGATGGCCTTGGGGGAGGTCAGGCGTTGCGGCACATCGCGCGCCTCATACTTCAAATCGAGCACCACCTTGTCCGCCACCGCCTCGTGAAATTTGTAGGTGTGGATGTAGGTGCCGAAAACATCCCGCGTCATCTGTTTGTCTTTCCGCAACAGTGGCGTGCCGGTGAACCCAATGAATATCGCGTTTTGCAGCCAGCGCTTCATCTGCTTGTTCATGTCCCCGCCCTGGGTGCGATGGCACTCATCCACGAAAACGTAGAAGCGTCCGTGAATCGGCGGCGGCGTTCCATTGAGGTCAGAGGGGTTGAATTTGTGAACCAGCGCGCATAGCAGCCGCGGCGTGGTCGCAGCCAGCTTGGTTGCGAATTCAGCCCGCGACGTGATACGGGGGGAGGGAGAACTTTCGCCAATCACCCCGGCGTTCCGCATGACACCCACAATCTGTTTATCCAGTTCGTCGCGATCGGTCACAATGAGCACGCGGGCCTCCGGGTCATGCTCCATCAGCCACTTTGCCAGCAACACCATCAGGATGCTCTTGCCGCTGCCCTGGGTGTGCCAGATCACCCCGCCCTCATGCCTGGCGATGCGATCCTGCGCGCACTTCACCCCGGTGAATTGATGCGGGCGCGGCACTTTCTTCGTGCCAGCATCGAAGATGATGAAGTTGCGAATGAGATCGAGGAGACGGGATTTTTCACACAACTCCGCCAGCGGTCGATCCAGCAGAGCCCCTGTGGTCAGGGGGCTGGTATCTGCCGATTTCCACTCCACAAAGAACTCCGCTCGCGTCGTTGCGGTGCCATAGCGCAGCCCCTGGGAATCATTCCCCGCAAAGATGAGCTGCGCGGTGGAAAAGAATCCCTTGTTGAAAATCTCCTCCTGGTTGGTGATGAGCTGGCGCACCCCGTCGGCCACCTCCACCGAGCCACGTTTCAGCTCAATCACCGCAATGGCGATGCCGTTGAGGTAGAGCACGATGTCGGGCCGGCGCTCGTAGCCGCCCTTCAGTGTCACCTCTTCGGCGAGGGCAAAGTCGTTCTTTTCCGGGTGCTCCCAGTCGATGAGATCCACATTCTCATTCGGCTTCCCTGCCGCGATCTGCACCTGCACCGGATAGCGCAGTAGCTGGTAGGTGCGTAAATTGGCCTGATAAAGCGTGATGCCCGTGGCATCGGCGGCCGTCTCCAACTTCTGGATGGCGGCGGAAATTTGTGCATCCGAGTATCCCCGCGCCTTCAGGTTGTCGCGCAACAGCGCCGTCTCGATGGAGCGATTGTTCGCCCGCTTGTTCCACTCCCCGAGGTAGCGGTAGCCGAGCCCACCCTCCCGGGTGAACAGATCAATCACGCGGTTTTGGGTCTTGCGCTCGGAGCGGGGAATCTCAGGCATGGATACCGGTGTTTGACTTTCTTTTCCGGAATGGCAATGTCATTTCGCCGGTGGATGAAATTCGGCTCCAAGCCGTGTGTTTCATGGTCTTAGGATCAGCGAAACCTATATCCACCGGCTCTTTATTTTTTCGGGGTCGGGTGGGTTTCCTTTTCGGCTCATGTACGTCCCGTACGCCGCGACAGAGGGGTCATCCACATCGTGAATCACAGAAACCTTTGACCAGAGCGCGTTTATAAAGCGGGCCTCATGCTTTTCGTAGCACCTCTGCAAGGCCCAGAGGCAGTAGTCCGCAATCTGGATGCATGGCTGTTCCCACGGATACGCGGGAACAATTTCCAGCGTCGGGCCGGCTTCCCTCGGTTGCTCCGAAAAGAATCTTCGCCGCGCCTCTTCCAACTGGTGTTTCAAGGCTTCAGTCCGGTCAGATTTGCCGCGCCTGGCGAACACCACGCGGTAATGTTCCTCCTGATGCAGCCGCTGCTTGAAAAGCATTCGTACCGTTAGGTCGTAAAGTTCATTTGGGTGATAACGGTAGTCGGAATCCATGGTGTTTCGCCGCGCCACATAATCTCGAACCACCCGCATATCCTTGATCACCGCATAGAACTTGAAATCCAATGTAGTCAGCAACTCGAACACCTTGCTGCGGATTTCCGGGTGATCGTCCTTGGCATGAAAGGCGATGGCCGTTTTCTTGGCATCAGGCTTCAGCGAGTGGATGGTGGCGTAAAGCGGATTTATTTTCAGTGCCTCGCGGAGTTCCGAGAGTCGCCGCTCGGCTTCCATTTCGGCTGTGCACCGCACCATGCCGAGCATGAAAAACTGGGGCGCGTCCGCATCCCCCAGACGGTCGCGTCCCTTCGGCCCAAAGAGCACACCGTCACCCGCTTCGTCTACGTAGTAGTTGGCCTTCATTTCAGCGGGCTCCTTTTCTTTGGTTTCGCGGAGACTACCTGCGCTTGCTTGAGTTTGACGAGCGCGTTGATGAGACCTGTGAAGTCGAATACGTTGGTCTGGCCCACACGTTTCTGCCGCTTGAGAAATTTTTTGTCTTCGAGGGACCGAGCCAGTCTCCGCGCCGTCTTGTCCGAAGCTCCCATCCGGATGGCAATCGTCTTGTAGCCGGGATATGGATTCTTTTCGTCCCACTTGTACTGCATGAGATGGATCACAAACATCGCCTCCCCGTGTGTGAGGTCGTATGGCTTCAGTCGGTGGTAGTTCTCCAAAAAGTAATTGCTCACGGGAGAGAACCCCGCGTCCACAAGTTGTGGAGCCCATCGCTTCCCAAATCCATATTTGTCGGCCGGCTTTTTGCTGTCCTTCATGCGTCCAAACTCGCCGAGTCCACGCCCATTGGCAAACAGTTGAGGTACGCCGCGCTGCTTGTATACTGATTGCCTGTGCCTTCAGTCGGTTCTTCATCAGTCGCTTCTTGTTAGCTCGACAAAAATGTCCACCCCATACCCCGCAGGCGACCGTACTCCCTCCCCAAAATTGTCTACAGTGGGGGTAGACATATTTTCCTAGATGTACTGCACTTTTCGGCTGCAATAGAGGCACCGTTTGCGCTGCTGCTTGCGCGGCGCGGCTTCCATACTTAAATAGTTTCCCCGGCTGTTCAGTCCAGCACCTTCGGGTCTGATACTACTCCGCCCCGTCCTCATTCTCGTCCTCGTTGACTTCGATATGCGCAGTCGTGGTGCCCTCTGTTTTCCATCTTCTGTTGATCCACTCCACCATTTCCGCCCGGCGTTCCAGCAACTCCTTTTTCGTCCAATCTGCATATCGGGATATCCGGCGCTCCTGCTGGATCGGCGAATCGCAGTACGAGGGACTCACGCCAGGGGTTCCTTTCTTCCGGGTAAAATCGAAATTCAGATAGTTCGAGTTGTTTAGCGTCAGGACGAGGTTGCCTATGTCGTGCAGGCACTCGGTGCGTTCGTCATTGGTCCACACCGCTTTCCAATGGGATTGTTCGCCGGGAGTCTGCGGCAGGATGTGCTCAATTGTGGAGTCGCTGATATCTTTCCATGCGAGTTTCGGCCTCGCGCCTTTCCCTTCCTCTTCGAGCAGCTTTAGCTCAAATTCGTAAAGAGTGTAGCGCAGTAGCCGCCGGCCACTATACCAGTCATCGAGCGGCGCGTTGCCCGTGTTGAATTCACTTTCCGGATGGTAGTAGCGCGTCAGTTCGTGAATCCACCCTGTCACGTCTGCGATTTTCTGGCTGCCTTCCCGAATCTCCCAGCCCCAACGGTGAAAGTTCGATTTCCCCGCATTGCTGCGCCGCCCGCGGTAAAGGAAAACGCGGTAGGCGAAACATTCCAGCGCCTTAAGCAACACCACGTAGTCCTTTTGTGAGATATCCCCAGCAGCCGTGCGATGGCGCACTGCAACAAGCAGCGGAAGAAAATTCGCGATGTTCCCCGTGTTGTGGATTTTCGTCAGCCAGCGAAGTTCTTCTGGAGACAGCGTGTTTGTGTCCGTCGGGTTTATGATGGCCGCGTAGTGACCGGAAACTTCCCCCAAGGCCTCGATAAAGTTTCTCAGGAAGACTTTTGCATTGTCCTTCGTCTGTTTCGAAAAGTCTCGGAGTGGGATGAAATCGACGGCTTTGAATCCATCGTATCCACCCCAGTTCGCTGGCGAGTGGGTGCAATAGAGTGTCCAAGCCACACGCAGGCATTGATCTTCGTCTCCGTCACACTCGCCGAGATTCGTGTAGGTGTCTTTCCAGCTTTTGTTGACGAGTGCTGCGAGCGCCTCGCGTTGGGCAGGGAGCGGTTCGTTCCGTGAGACCCAGTGCATCAAATAGTTCTTGAGCAGCTCCAGTACGGAGAGGTCTTTACCCCGTGAGTTCATGAGCTCAAACGTCATCCCAATCTCGCACTCCTCCTCAATGGTGTAGGACGTGAACTGGAGCCGCTGGATAATGGCGCTATGCAGATCCTTCAGATATGCGACACCTGCCGCCTTTTTCGTCGCCATCTGCTTCTGCAGGTGCGTCTGAAACTTGGTGGCTGCGTTCACCAACCGCTTCTCGTGTGGGAGGCTCGGAGTGGTGTTGGGCCGTCCGGATTTAAGCAGGTCGAAAAAGAGATTCGCTGTGTCGTTCCCCGGCGTCAGCTTGCATGTCGCGCCCCAGTAGAGGAAGTCTTCCTCGTCGCGCTGGTAGGCGGTCTCTCCTGCCTGTTTCAGCGCCCGAAGAATGGCAGAGAGATACAGGCAGACTGTCGTGAGCCGTTGCTGCCCGTCCACCACGTCTGCCAACGGTAGGCTCCTCGTCCCATAGGCCCTCATCGGTGCGTGTCGGGGGCAAAAGATCACTACTGTCCCGGTGTAGTGATGCGAGGACGGCTCTTCCACGAGCGCGTCCACGTCTTCGATGAATTCACGAATCTGCTTATCGTCCCACGCATAACCGCGCTGGTAGTCGGGAACCCGAAACAGCAATTGAGTGAAGAGGTTGGTGAGGTTTTTCTTGTCCATACAATTGATATCAGGCGAATCCTTCCAGCGAGGGTTCCTGCATCCATCCCTAATTCAGAGCGCGCGGATATTTCCTCGTTCCTCCATTTTAGCATCTCGCTCAGGCCGGTTTTATTTGGAAACGGTAAGGGGAGAGTGTTTTCCTTCCATGCGAGAGCAGCAGCCGCCATGCGGCGGTCGCATGCTCTAAATCTAGATCAACGCATCTCAAAATATGCTTCGAGTAAATCTTTAATCCATTTTCCAAAACTCCCAACCATTGACTTCTGCAACCGTCAGCGTCTTCGCGGCTGCACTGGGCGAAGCAAAAAATTTCTTTTCCAACTCAAACATGACTTTACCCTCATGAAGAACTGTTTTTAGCTTGTAATTTTTCCCCCTAAATGTTTTCTCGAAAACAGTTCCGATTTTAGGCTGTGGTCGTTTTTTAGCTTTTGGCATAAGTGGTCACATTTTATTGATCCGAAGACATGATATCGCTCAAATATTACATGCTTATTCGAGCCGCGTTCTTCCGTCGAGGAGTTCCTGCATCATGCCTAGCTTGAGACACCGGGTTTTCTCCCGCCGTAGCTCTAGGCCCTCCAACTCGACAGCCATCGCGCTCAGCACCTCGGCGATCGCAGTTTGTTCGGCCGTTGTTGGCGGCAAATCTATTGGCAGCAACTTTACAAGTTTTGCAGTGTAGCTCTGCTGTTTTGTGCCTTGGCAATATTGAATGGCAAGCGAATCGCCCCGCAAGACGTAGTAGTGGAATAAAAACTCCGATACCAACTCTCTGGTCGGGAATATTGCCATGCACGACTGATTAGTCGTGGATGGTGCACCAACGATACCGCAACTTCCTCGAGTTCCCTCCGCCTCAAGCCCAGTAATGGCCATCAGGAATGTTCCTTTCGGGATAATTGTGAGATTCGTCTCAACTACAGCCTCAGATGTAATTTTCTCATGGGTATCGGTGATCACGTTGTAGTTGAGTTCGCCGCTGGTGATCCACATGACGTTTCCCTTGAAAAAGTCTGGCCGACTTCTGCGTGGGGTCGACCCGCTGAAGCAGTGGGTTATGACGTCCCCGAGAGTCTTTTTTTTCCAATGGCCGTGAAAGCCGGGAAGCCGGGCTTGGCCCGTGAGGAGTTGCTGCATTGCAGCCAGCTTTAGGTCGCGCTTCTTTGCAATTAGGTCATCCAGCGCCACCAGCAGCCCATTTACATCTCTCAACACCTCTGCGATGGCGCGTTGTTCTGATAGCTTTGGGTAGGCAATAGGAAACCCCCTAATATCCTGACTTGAGATGTTAGGGTCTTTCCTACTGCTACTCGCAACTGATCGCCAATAACCGACACGGTGATTCAACGTCCAGAGGAGGAACTCAGAATCAATCGTATTGCCTTTGGGACGAATTGCAGTAATTGCTTGGTTCACCGCTGCCGGTATCTGCAACAGAGCCGTTCTGCCAATTTGCTGAAAACCTCCATACATCGCAACAAGAACGGTTCCTGCCGGATACACTCTCAATGACGTTTCACAAAGTGCGAGTTGGTTGACACATTCGGATGTACTCGCCAAGTCGGTGTTACGGAGATCCAAAGTCTTAACCCATGCGACTGTCCCATTTTTGTAGTAACGGTCATGCAACGCTCGCGCCGGGGTCGTTCCAGACGAAGTTTCGGACAGTTCTCCAAGCGTTTTCACATCCCAATCCACTGGGATCAAACCTGCCTCTGTCGGTTTGTAGCCGGTTTTCATAAAGCGGCGATCTCCATCTTTTTTAGGTAGGCGTCAACTCTGGCGGTGAGCGCAGTGACTTCATTTACGATTTGCGGCAGCGGGGCGGAGTAACGGTCGGCGAGAAGGCGGATGCGGTTGGTGAGAGTCTGGGAGACGCGATCCAGTTCACCCTGCACGTCAGCGGCGAGAGTAGTCAGCCATTTGTCGTCCACCACGAGAGTCTGGATCTCGGCCTCGGTGAGCTGCGGGTATTTGTTGTAAGCGAGGTGGTCGAGCGCGGCCTCGGCTTCGCGGATGGCGCGTTTGAACTCGGTTTCGCGACTGCTGAGGTTGAGCCATTCGAGCAACACGGTGGCCTCGTTTTTCTCCCCTCCGTTCGCACCGTAGACCACCGGCTCCTCCGCCACCTTCAGAGTCTTGCTGGCTGGCCGCTTCGCGGCGGCCTCTTCCGCGTCGATCTCCTTCAATCGCCTCACGATTTCCGGTTTGGCGATCTTGTCGAGGGCTCCGAGGCAGCCTTCCTCGCCGCCGTGTTCCTCCTCCAGCTCCACGATGCTGGCGGTGGTGGCCTCCAGCGCGGCCTGCTGGGCCTCGATGTCGGCCTGCTCACGGGCGAAGTAGCGGGCGACGATAAGCGCCTTCGGCACGAAGTCGCAGATCCAGCCTTTGTCCCTGGATTTGCCCTTTTTGTCCGTCTCCAGGACGCGGGCCGTCCTGGCCACCCAGCCATCGGCGGCGATGAGGTAGCAGTCGTCCTGCATGGTGGCGGCCCAATAATCCATGAGGTGTTGATAAACGGCGTAGGGGTCGATGAGCGGCTGGCCCTCGGCGTGGTGGAGCAAGGCCTCCGACTGCTCGCGGATGATGTCCTTGGGGTGGCACCCGGGCTTGAGCAGCCGCAGGCTGGCGGCGGTCGTGGTGCGCCACTTTGCAAAATGCGACTCCAACCCCGCGATGAAGGCAGCAAACTGCGAGTGTCCGTGGATGGTGGGTTTGAGCTGGGCGGCTTCCACGAGGAGGTCGTGGTAGCCGGGGCGCTTCGCCTTAAAAAGTGAGGCACGGAGCTTTGGGCAGATTTCCCAGTAATCACCAAGGGCATCGATGTCCCGCGTGGGAATGCCGCCGTGAAGGTGACCGCCGATGTCCTGGATGTCCTCGCCCTCCTGAGTATCGATATAACGGGGAAGGTTGAGATTGAAGTCGTTCTTCG
>JAYUWZ010000893.1:0-6234 GCA_043753265.1 Verrucomicrobiaceae bacterium | reverse complement strand
GACCGGGCGGCCTGGTTGGCGGCGCCCCGGGCGGCGCTTTGCATCACCTTCCCGGCAAATCCCGGCTGCTCCTCGGCCTTGCGCTGCTTCATCTCCATGTCCACCCGCATCTTTTCCATGCGGGCCTGGTGCATCTCTTCTTTCCGGAGCTGGTCGGCATCCTTCGCGGACATCGTGCGGGTGGCTGCGGCGGAGCGCATGCGATCCACTCGGGAAAGATCGGGCTCCTCGTCGAGAGGCGGTGGCGGCGGCACCGGATTGCCCAGCGCCTCTGCGAAGGAACGCGAGCCGGAGGGATTGCCGAGCCCTTCCGCAAAGGAGCCCGTCTTTTGCGCGGGGGTGGATTGCATGCCCTGCGCACGCGCGGCAGCTCGCATGCGGGCGGCGGCAACGGCGTCGTACGGCGCGGCACCCCCTGTGGCGGGGATGGCGGACCTCGGAGCGGCAGCGGCGGGTGCGCCCTGCAACATCTCGTAGGCGCTCTGGCGGTCGAGCGTCTGCTCGTAGGTACCATAGAGCACGCTGCCCTCGATCAGGATGGAACGCTCATCCTCCGCCAGCGGCTCGAGCTGGCTCACAGGCGGCGCGATAAGCGCGCGCTCGACCATGGCCGGCGTGCCGCGCGCATCCAAAAACGAAACAAGCGCCTCCCCCACTCCCATCTGGCTGATGGCTTCCTCGACGTTGAGTTTTGGATTCGCGCGGAAAGTCTCCGCCGCAGCCTTCACTGCTTTCTGGTCGCGCGGCGTGAATGCGCGGAGCGCGTGCTGGATGCGGTTGCCGAGCTGGCCGAGCACCTTGTCCGGGATATCCAGCGGGTTCTGGCTCACAAAGAAAACACCCACACCCTTGCTGCGGATGAGGCGGACGACCTGCTCCACTTTTTCCTGCATGGCCTCGGGGAGATCGCTGAAAAGCAGATGCGCCTCATCGAAGAAAAAAACGAGCTTCGGCTTGTCCACATCCCCCACCTCCGGCAGCCGCTCGAAAAGCTCGCTCAGCATCCACAGCATAAACGCCGCGTACGTGCGCGGCGCGGACATGAGCTGGTTTGCAGAGAGGATGTTGATGATGCCGCGTCCGTCCTCGGCAGTTTGCAGGAAGTCATTGAGATTCAGCGCGGGCTCCCCAAAGAATTGGCCCGCCCCTTCGCGCTGCATGGCGAGCAGCGAGCGCTGGATGGTCCCCACGCTGGCGGCGCTCACATTGCCATACTTCGTGGTGTACTCCGCGGCGTTTTGCGCGACGTATTGAAGCATGGCCTGGAGATCTTTCAGATCGATGAGCAGCATCCCTTCCTCATCCGCCACGTGGAAGACCACGTTGAGCACGCCTTCCTGCGTGTCATTGAGATTGAGCAACCGCGCAAGCAGCAGCGGGCCCATTTCCGAAATCGTCGCGCGCACGGGATGCCCGCTCTTTCCAAACACATCCCAGAACACCACGGGGAATCCGTTGGGGGTGACTTCGAGATTCATCTTCTCCGCGCGCTCGCGAATCCGGGGCGACATCACGCCCGGCTTTGCGATACCGCTGAGGTCGCCCTTCACATCCGCCATGAAAACCGGCACGCCAATGGCAGAAAGGTTCTCGGCCAGCACGCGCAGCGTCACCGTCTTGCCCGTGCCCGTGGCCCCGGCAATGAGCCCATGGCGGTTTACCATCTGCGGCAGCATATACAGATCAGTCGTCCCTTGTGCGATGAAGAATGGCTCGGAAGGCATGGAGCAAAGATTCAATATTCGGGGCTTAACGTCCAACCCAATGACGAAACCAGTATGAGGAATGAGGCGCGTCATCCCTCATTTGCTTCGCTTCGCTCACCCCTGCGGGGCAGCCTGCGGCTGGCCGTCTCGCTTCGCTCGGCTGTCATTCGTCATTCGTCATTCCCCCGTTCCTCCGCTTGCAAGCCCACTCCCGACAATCGTAGCATACTCCGCATGAAAAACCTCTCCCGGCGCTCCTTCCTCACAGCCACTGCCACCGCGGCCCTCGCCATGCGGCTCTCCGCTGCGGATGAAGCGGGCGGACAAAAGGGCAAGGTGAACCACTCCGTGTGCAAATGGTGCTACCCGAAAGTCTCGCTGGACGACCTCTGCAAGGCCGGAAAGGAAATGGGCCTGACGAGCATCGACCTCGTGGGCCCGGCGGATTTTCCGACGCTGAAAAAATACGACCTCACGTGCGCGATGGCCACCTTCCCCACCATCAAGGGACCCAAGGGCGAGGACGTGGGCAGCATCCCGAATGCATTCAACCGCACCGAGTATCACGACCTGCTCGTAAAGACCTACGAGCCCGCGATCGCCGCCGTGGCCGATGCAGGGTTCAAGAATCTCATCTGTTTCTCCGGCAACCGCAACGGCATGGACGCCGAGACCGGCCTGAAGAATTGCGCGGAAGGCCTGAAGCGCCTGCTCCCGCTCGCGGAGAAGCGCGGCGTGACGCTGGTGATGGAACTGCTCAACAGCCGAGTCAACCACCAGGACTACATGTGCGACACCACGGCGTGGGGCGTGGCCCTTTGCAAGAGCATCGGGTCGGATAACTTCAAGCTCCTCTACGATATCTACCACATGCAGATCATGGAGGGCGACGTCATCGCGCACATCCGCGAGCACAATAAATACTTCGCCCACTACCACACCGGCGGCGTGCCAGGACGCAATGAGATCGACGAGACACAGGAGCTCAACTACCCGGCAATCATGCGCGCAATCGTGGAGACCGGCTACAAAGGCCACGTCGCGCAAGAATTCATCCCCAAGCGCGATCCCCTCACCTCGCTGAAGCAGGCGGTCGGGATCTGCACGGTCTGAAAATGAGAAAGATGGCAGTGCATCAACGAGCGTCGCCTGCTCATCTCACTTCTCCACCTCTCACGTCTCTACTTTGTATTGCTCACCAACCGATTGATCTGCGCTGCCGCAAACGCCGCGCCGAAGCCGTTGTCGATGTTTACCACCGTCACGCCGCTGCCGCAGGAGTTGAGCATTCCGAGCAGCGCGGCGAGTCCGCCAAAGCTTGCGCCATAGCCCACGCTCGTCGGCACAGCGATGATGGGCTTGCTTACGAGGCCTGCGACCGCACTGGGCAGCGCGCCCTCCATTCCCGCCACGACGATGATCACATTTGCGGCTTCCAATCGTTCACGCACTGCGAGCAGTCGATGCAAACCGGCCACGCCCACATCGGTGATGCGCTCCACGTGGTTTCCAAACACATCGAGCGTCACCGCCGCCTCATCGGCCACAGGGAGATCGCTGGTCCCCGCGCAGACCACTGCGATGGTGCCTTCAAGCTTTGGCATCGCGGGCCGCTCCACCGTGATGCACCGCGCACGCTCATGCCAGAGGGCCTCGGGAAACGCCGCGGCGACCGCCTCGTACTGCGCCAGCGTCGCCCTGCTCGTGAGCATCACCGGGTCTTTTTTCAAGATCACCCGTGCAATGGCGGCCACCTCCTCCGGCGTTTTGCCCGCACCAAAGATCACTTCCGGAAAGCCACAGCGCCGCCGCCGATCCGTATCGACGCGTGCAAATCCGAGGTCAGTGAAGCCGTCGGTCATTTCTATATTCTTTGTGGTGGAAACAAGCGCCTACCCTTTTGGCAGCGTGGCTGCATCCGTGGCGAGCGGCAGTCGCAGCGGGATCATCTGCGACTTGAAGAAGCCGAGGCGGCTGAAGAACTCGTGACCCTCTTCATTCAGGCGATCCGTGAGCAGCGTGATGCGAAGGAACTCCTTCTTCTTTGCATACTCCACGGCGTGCTGGAGCAACTGCGTGCCCACGCCGCGACCGCGGTATTCACGATGCACGATCACGTCCTCCAGCAGCACCACAAAGCCGCCCTCGGCCGTGGAAATGGTGAACAACAAGTTGACCATCCCGAGCAGGCGCTCATTCCAGCGATACACAAAAACCCGGCCACGACTAGGCTGCTCCAGGATGAGCCGGAGTCCGCGCTCCTGCTTGGCCCGATCAGGGACGAAGTCGCCCTCCTGGCTGAACAGGTCGTAAAGCAATTCCACCATGTCCGGCAAATCGTCGATGGTGGCCTGCTCAATCACGGGTTTGTTGATATCCGGCATGCGGGGCTTTTCGCGGAGCGAGGGCATATGAGCAAGGCGGGAATTGCCTTCGATGTCAGGATTTCCATCACCCCCTTCACCCGAATGATAGCGAAGCCCATTACATTACGAGGAAGCAGCTGCGGAATTTTAGTCAAACATGCTGCAAAATTGCTTCCGCAACGCCTCATTCCGCATACCTTCCCGCCCCCATGGAAATTGTCCCTGTAGAGATTTTTGGCGTTCACGTAGATGTCGCCTTTCCAGCACCGCTCGGTTTTCAGTCCGCGCGGATGGAAGAATTTGCCGCGAAACTGTGCGATCAGAAGACCGGAATCCCCCTTCGTCCCGACCAGATTCGCCTCCGCCGTTTCGACGATTTGTTTGATTATGAGTTGAAGGCGAATTTTTTTGGTGACAATGGCACGCTCCTTCGCACTGCGGAACGTGTCAAACTTGGCGTTCGCAATGCCCGCACCCAAGGCGACTGGAATGTTATTCAGCAATCCCTGACCCGGTTCTACGGACTGATGGATTTCGAGGAAAAATCGCTCACCCATCTCTCGAGCCACGTGCATGGCAGGTTCGAGTCCCTCGAAGCCCGGGACCAGTGGCTGAACCAGTTTTCACACAACTCGCTCGTGGAGAAATCCGCTGCTCTTGGCTATGTGCGTATTCAGGATTGGGAGAAGGACATACGCGTGCTCATCGAGCCCTCGAATGTGGTTCCCAATGCGGTATTCGTGATGTGGGAAACCCAGTTCACCAACAATCAGGAATGGGACAGCTTCCTCGGCTCCCTGCCTAATGTGATGGAGAACTCCGCGAATTATTTTGAGCTTGGGTTCGAGCCCTTCAAGGAGCGCGTTTAAGGGGAGCATCCCAATTGAGAACCGATTTGTAACCAAGAAGCAGGGCACGTTGAACGATTGTTCCCACGCTTCGCCCGGAAGCTGCTTTTTCACTCTGGAGTACAATGCTTTCCAGTTTGAATCCGATTCCTTTTTCCGCTGATGCAGCCCATTCGGCGGGTGGGCAGGCGCCCGCCCAGGAGGCAGGGCTGCCGGGATACAGGGAACTCTTTGAGGAAAATCCCGTGCCCATGTGGATTTTTGAGTCGAGTTCCCTGCGCTTTCTCGCGGTGAATGATGCCGCCGTGGCGCGCTACGGGTGGTCCCGGCAGGAATTCCTCGGGATGACCGCCGACCAGGTGCGGCCGGATGCCGATGTGGCTTCCTTTCTGGAATACCGGCGCAAGGTGGAATTCGGAGTCGAATCCGGCCTGAAGACCGGAAAGAACTGGCGGCACGTGACCAAGGACGGTGAAATCGTGGCCGTGGATACCGCGTGGCAGATGGTCCAGTTTGGTGGTCGCAAGGCCATCATGGTGACCATCATCGACTGCAGCGAGGCACGCCGCACGGAGGAGGAGGTGCGAGAACTCGTAAATGTGCTGGATCTCGCGACCGATGCCATCATCGTGTGTGATCTGGAGCGGACAGTCCTCTTTTGGAACCAAGGGGCGCAAAAAATCTATGGCTGGAGCGCCGAGGAAGCTCTCGACAAAAGAGCCCACGAGATTTTCCAGCTTGATACCGAGGCCGTGCTGAAATGCATGAGCGGGCTGCTTGGCAAGGGTGAGTGGCGCGGAGAGGTAAAGCACGCGCGCAAGGACGGGTCCACCGCCCTCGTGAACAGCCGCTGGACGCTGGTGCGTGACGAGGACAACGGCGAGCCCAAGAGCATCCTGCTCATCAACACCGACATCACCGAGACGAAAAAGATGGAATCGCAATTCCTGCGCGCGCAGCGGCTGGACAGCCTCGGCACGCTCGCGAGCGGCATCGCGCATGACTTGAACAACATCCTCTCCCCCATTCTCATGGCGACGGGGATGCTGCGCAATTGCCTGCACGGGGATGACAAGAAGATGCTGCAAATCATCGAGAGCAGCGCCGAGCGCGGGGCGGGAATTGTAAAGCAGGTGCTCACCTTT
The DNA here is from genome assembly GCA_043753265.1 of Verrucomicrobiaceae bacterium. Lineage (GTDB taxonomy): Bacteria > Verrucomicrobiota > Verrucomicrobiia > Chthoniobacterales > Chthoniobacteraceae > SXWH01. The sequence goes on along the minus strand of JAYUWZ010000893.1, from coordinate 169 downwards.
GCGCGCGGCGCGGAGGGCGAGCGCGTGCTGCTGAATGCCAAGCACCTCGTGAGCGACATGGCGAAGGTCATGTTTCAGACCTTCCCGAAGAACCTCGATATCCAGACCAACATCGCGCCGGAGCTCTGGCTCGTCACCGGCGATGCCACCCAGCTCCACCAAGTGCTGC
>JAYUWZ010000892.1:0-2894 GCA_043753265.1 Verrucomicrobiaceae bacterium | reverse complement strand
CGTCATTCGTCATTCGTCATTCGACTGACACCTGATTCCTCCGCGTCGCGCTACAGCTTCTCCTTCTTCTCCCGCTTCGGCTCCTCACGGAACGGCTTCTTCAACTTGTACATCTCCAGGCGCTCTTTCATCCCCTTCACATCATCGGGATATTTCTTTTCCGCTATCGTCACCGCTTCCTCCTGCCACTTGGTCGCCTCCTGCCAGTCCCCCGCTTCCGCGTAAGCCGCAGCCAGCGTATCGAGCGTCGGCGCGTGCTTGTAATCGCTCAGGTGGCAGGCCTTCTTCGCAAACTCCACCGCCTTGCGCCCATCGCGTACGGAGTCCTTCGGGTTCGTCGCGAGGGTCCACGCATAATCATTTGTGATTCCCGAACGGTCCGGCGCACGGCGCATCGCCTCCTCCATATCCGTCAGGGCCAGCTCCGGCTCTTTTTCGATGAGATAAAGCTGCGCGCGGAACAGGTAGGTCGACGCATTGTTCGGATCCAGCGTCATCGCTTGCTTGAAGTCCGATAGCGCCTCGTCCTTCTTCCCCTGCTCCGAATACACCGAGCCCCGCAACTGCCACCCCACCGCGTTCCTCGGCTCCGCCTCGATTGCGCGGTCAAAGTCCGCCAGCGCCTTGTCCTCGTCCTCCTTCGCTGCAAAACACACGCCGCGATTGCACAGCGTCTCCGCGTCGCTGGGATTCCGGTTCAGCGCCTGCGTGTAATCGGAGATCGCCTTGTCGTAATCCTTCCTCTGCTGGTGCACCGATGCGCGCAGCAGGTACGGCCGCTCATCCGTGGGCGTAATCTCGATGGCCTTGCTAAAATCCGCAATCGCCTCGTCCAGCTTTTCCTTGGACGCATACGCCAGCCCGCGCAGCACATAGCCCTGTGCGAACTTTGGCGCCTGCTCGATGACCGCCGAGAAATACTTCGTGGCTTTCTCAAAGTCCCTGGCCTGCAGGGCCTCCTGCCCCTTGGCAAAGACATCCCTCGCATCGAGCTTGATGGCGGCGGGGGCACCGAGTTGGAGAGTGAACGTGGCAGCGAGAACTAGCGCGATCCGTTTCATTGGTGCAGTAAAGTGAGCCTATTTCGCGCCGCGAGCAAGCAGAGCCTTACTTTCCCGCGTTTTTTCGCGCAGCCTCCCACGCCTTCAATTTTTCGACCTGTTTCTCGTAATCCCGCCCCGGCCAGTTGCTCGAAGGAATCCCGCCAGCCACCACCCCTTTCGGAATTTTCAGCTCCGCCGGTTCCATGTTCGCTGTTCCAAGGTAGATCGTCAGCGTGGGCGTCGCTGCATTGGGTTCCTTGTCATACACATGCACGCCAAAGCGCCGCTTCCCATCCTTACCCACCGGGAGCCGCTCATACCACTGTTTCAGCACCTGTGGATTCCCAAATGAAAGCTGTGCCCCCCACTCACGGCCCTGCGCATTTGGCCGCCACTCCCCCAACCCGCGAGGGCCATGCCCGGGATCGAGCACCACCATCCTCTGCCCGGTCTTCACCTTCGCCAGGAGATCGATGAGCCGCTGCGCATCTGCGGTGGTTCTCACCGCAAAGGCGTAAAACTCCACATCGTTCGGGCACTCTGAAAACCACGGATGCCATCCCACCTTGCGCGCCGGATCGAGCAGCACTTCGAACATGCCCGCCGGCCACCCCTGCTTCTTCTCAATAGGCTCATACTCGCCGACCAATTGATCCGTCCCAGCCATCGCGAGCACCCGCGTGGCGGCGGCAAAGAAAAGCAACAGGAGGGCTTTCATAAAGAAAGCCTCTCACCCCGGAACCAAATTTCAACTCACAAGGGCAGCGACAGCAGCCTACGCATTCCGACGGCGACGCAGCCCGAGCAGCATCCCCAGACCGCCAAGCAGCGCGACCGCGGTATTCGGCTCGGGAACAACGACCAGGTTAATCTGGTTCGCGGTATCCGCATCGACAAACGAACCGGGATACGCCGCCAGGAATGCAGACTCCAGGTTCAGCACACTATTCGTGAGCGCGCCCGTGTAGTTAAAGAGGCGGTAGATACCGTTATCGAAACCTGTCTGCGTATTCACCTGCAGCGTGCCATCGAGGAAGAGCCCGCCGGAGACGGTGAGCAGGTCGTTCGTACCGCCGCCGACAATGTTGGGGGCGGCAAGGTCGAACTCGAGGAACGCCGCCGAGTCCATGCTGAACGCCCCGGTGGTCAGCGTGCCGATAGCCACGCCGGGTGCCACGGTGCCGCTCGCAACATTCACCGCGCCCATTGTGCCCGTGCCGCCCAGAGTGCCCAGAAGGTTCACCGTCGTAGTGCTGCTCCCGCTGATGGCACCCGTGACGAGCAGCGTTCCACTATTCACGGTGGTCGCACCCGTGTAGGTGCTCGTCCCGGCGAGGGTTAACCCACCGTCGCCATCCTTGGTAAGTCCGCCACCCGTCGAAACGGTATCCGTGAGAAGGTTCTGCGTGATGGTGATGTCGCGCCCCGAGGCCACGTCAATCTTCGCGCCACCCGACTTGATGAACGCATTCGTGAGCCCACCGATATAAGCCGCGCTCGGAGCGAGAGGCCGCAGTGTGCCACCGTCGAAATTCAGCGTCGCCGTCGAACCGGTTCCCCGGCCCGTGGGGAATGCCGGCAGCGTCACATCGGCAGTGCCGCCAATGTTGATCACCGACGTATTCGCATTGCCGTTCGCGAGCCGCGCAAACTGGTTGGCCACAAATGTGCCGCTGCTCAGGGTCAGCGTGGACCTTGAGTTGATGCCATTCCCGCCGGCGCCGCCGATGGAGAGGATACCCACATTCGCGGTTCCGCCCGTCTGCGTGAAGACTGCAGTCGTGTTGTCATTTGCGGAATCCGAGCGACCGACTTGCAGCACACCATCGCCACCAGCACCCGTGGCCGCAG
>JAYUWZ010000891.1:0-6239 GCA_043753265.1 Verrucomicrobiaceae bacterium | reverse complement strand
ATGCGCTTCTCGCGCATGTCGCGTGCGGTATACACGGGCTCGCCGGTCAGCGGGTCGATGCCCGTGTAGAACATGGTCGTCGCCACGGCCATGGGCGTGGGGATGAAGTCCTGCACCTGCCGCGGGCGCATGTTGTTGTTCTTGAGATACACGGCGAGGCTCACCGCGTCCTTCAACGTCGAGCCGGGGTGGCCCGAGATGAAGTACGGCACGAGGTACTGCTCCTTGCCCGCCTTCTCGCTGGCCTGGCAGAACGCCTGCGCGAAGCGCTCGTAGCTCGCGATGCCCGGCTTCTTCATCTTGTCGAGCACGCCCGACTCGTTGTGCTCGGGCGCGACCGAGAGCTGGCCGCCGGTATGGTGCTTGGCGAGCTCCGAGATGAACTCGGGGCTGCGCTCGGCGAGGTCGTAGCGAACGCCCGATGCGATGAAGACGCGCTTGATGCCCTTCTCGCTACGCACCTTCTTCATCAGCTGGATGAGCGGCGCGTGATCGGTGACGAGGTTCTCGCAGATACCGGGATGCACGCACGAGAGACGACGGCACGAGGACTCGATCTTCTCCTCCTTGCACGTCATCTTGTACATGTTGGCGGTGGGGCCGCCGAGGTCCGAAAGTGGGAGCGAACGGGTGGTTTTTGCGCGTTTGTGCTGAAGCCGGACGCGCATTCCATAAAAGACGGGATTACTGGGATTTTACGGGATTTGGGAATGGTGCTTTCGCACGCCGCCCGTGATTTGCCTCCTGCCTCTGTTTCCTTCCTCCTACCCATACGGAGAATATGGCATGGAATGGATGAAATCGGAAGTGCGTATTACACCATATGCATTTGAAAAAACAGGACTATTGAGAGTCACGGTTCTTGGAGTTGAAGGCGGAGAAAAATGCTCCTTCAGCGTTTGCCTTGGCATGCCAATGGTAACTCGCGAAGAGACGGCAGGGCCGTGGGGCTCGGAGAGCGCCATCCACCTTCAAGCCACCTTCGTGAAATTCTTGCAGCCACGATCATCTATACGGCACTTTCAGTTAGGTGTTTGCTGCTAACTATTTACTCGGCATTCGAGGCATACCTGCGTAGTTGCTTTGCCAGCCCCAATGAGCGCGATGACCCTTTTCCTCAGTGCCGCGAGTGCCGATTTGAAAGAATGGCGCGATGTGCTCCACGGTGCGTTCTCCCGCGCGGGGTTTCGCGTCCTTACGCAGGAGCAGAGCCTTGGGGCTGCGCCGGGAGATGTGTATCGCCTGCTTACGCAGCATCTGGATGAGAGCGACTGCATCATCCACCTCGCGGGGATGGCTTATGGCTCGGATGCGGAGCCTGCGTTTGCGGAAATGCCGGGGTTTCAGTGCTCCTGGACGCAATTTGAATACTATTATGCGCACAGCTGCGGGAAGGATGTGATCGCCTTTGTGTGTGCGCCGGATTTATCCAAGAAGGACTTTGTGGAGGAGGTAAAGGACAACGCCGATGGTGAACGGAAAAAACGATTGCAGGAGGAGCATCGCGAGCGGGTGCGGCTGGGTAAGTTTGATGGAACGCCGCTGGCAGGGAAAGTGGGGCGGACTTTGAATGAAAGCGTTCACACTTTTGCCGATCTGCTCAAGGCCGTCGCCGCTACCGTCAGGACGCTTACCAAACTCGGTGCTCCCGCCCAAAAGCTGAAGGCCGACTTGGTGGACATGCTCGCTCGCAGCGCGCCCCTCCATGCCAATGCATCAAACAAGAGTGACAGTCTTCAGGATAGCCTGAAGGTGCTTCAAGATATCGTCACGATCCGCGCACTCGACTCGGCCACTCGTGACGCAGCAAAAGGGCCGAAGCTTCCTTACAATCTTTCGGCATGGCCTGCACCTGCACCTTTTCACAACCTTACAGTGCCATCCGTTGGAAATTTCGTGGGCCGCGATGAAGTGCTCGCTGACGTGAGCGAGAAACTAAGCGCAGGGAAAAGCGTCGCGCTCACCCAGCCTACGGCCATGCACGGTACGGGCGGCGTGGGCAAGACGCGCGCAGCAATCGAATTTGCACGCGCGCACAGGGGCGAATTTTCTCTAGTGCTGTTTCTGGATGCGCAGAGCCCCGAGGCGCTCACCTCTTCGCTGGCGCAGGCTTCGCAATTACTGGATCTCGAAGGCGCAGCGGAGGCAAAGCCGGATGCGCAACTCCTGCTCACCCTGCGCCTGCTCCGCGCGGTGCCGAGCGCGCTCGTGGTGGCGGACAATGTGGATACGCCTGCAGCGCTCGCCGCCCAGCGCCCGCTGCTCGCTCGCCCCGGCGGTGTGCGCTGGCTGCTCACCTCACGGCTCACCGAGTGGGGCGATGAATTTCACAAGACGCGCGTCGACCGGCTACCGTCCGAAGCATCCATCCAGCTCCTGCAAAATCTCGCCCGGCGCGACGGCCACAACCCCGGCCCGGATGCCGATGCGGAAAAAGTGGCCGCCGAGCTCGGCCACCTCCCCCTCGCCCTGCACCAGGCCGCCGCGTATGTGCGCCGTCAACACTTGCAATGGAGCGCCTACACCGCGCTGCTCGACGCAAACCCCACCGAAGCCCTGCGTTTCGGGCAGAACGATCTCAAGTCTTCGGAAGAGAGCGTGCTCCGCACCTACGCCATCTCCGTGCGCCAATTGAGTGACCTTGCGCGGCTCTTCCTACAAGTCGGCGCAGTCGTCGCCGCCGCGCCCATCCCCGAGGGGGTCTTTTTCGCCGACGATACTATTGGGTTCCCAAGCGATGAAGCCAAAGGCCGCGCCGCATTGGATGAACTCGTCTCCTACTCGCTCATCACTTGGGCCAGTCCCGACGTAATCATCCACCGGGCAGTGGCGATTGCGACGCGGGTGGAGTTGCACGCCAGCGGCAGACTCAGGGGCGCGATGGAGGCAGCGTGCCAGGCCATCACCTTCCATGCCCCAGAGGATCCCCAACATCCCAGTAACTGGCCGGAATGGATGCGCTTGCGCCTGCACATTGAGACCTTGCTAGGTTCCGAGGCGCTACGGGAGGTGGATGTCAAAAAATACGTTTGGTTGGTTGATACATTTCCATTGTTTCTTATTGACCGTGGTGAGCACGCGCTCGCGGGATTCCACTTTCGCACCGCGCAGAGGCTAGGTGAGCAGATGTCTGGAAAGGAATGCCAAGGGGCGCTCAGAAATCGAAATAACTTGGCCAGCACGCTCCTTTACCAAGGGAAGCATGCGGAGGCAGAAGCGGAACACCGCGAGGTAATGGCCATTCAGCTTCGTGCGCAGGGGCCGGAACACCCCGAAACACTTAAGAGCCGAATAAATCTGTCCAATGCTCTGCTTTCCCAAGGCAAGCATGCGGAGGCGGAAACCGAATACCGCGGGGCGCTGGCCATCCAGGAGCGCGTGCTGGGGCCAGAGCATCCCGACACGCTGACTTGCCGGATGAATCTGGCTAGTTCGCTACGTTCTCAAGGCAAACATGCGGAAGCGGAGGCGGAGCACCGCGCTGTGTTGCTGATCCGAGAGCGGGTGATGGGACTTGAACATCCTGACACACTCAGAAGCCGAATGAACCTAACCAATGCACTTTGCTCCCAAGGCAACCATGTGGAGGCCGAGGCAGAATACCGAGTGATCCTCGCGATCCAAGAGCGTGTTTTAGGGGCGGAGCACCCTAGTACGCTCAACACATGCCACAACCTCACCTTTCCTATACTTGCCCAAGGCAAAAAGGAAGAGGCCCTCGCCTTTGCCCAGCGTGCAGTGCAGGGAAGACGCACGGCTCTTGGTCCGGAACACCCCGATATCAAGATAGCCGAGCGCCGCCTCAAGGAAATCCAAGATTCCCTCTCCGAATAACCCTCTTCCCTCTGTTGCGCGCCCTTTCTGGCCTTGGGGAGACGCATTTTTCCTCGGTCGGGACGTTTTCTCCCTTGGGGGAAATTGCGTCCAGACCTGCGGAGATATAATTGGAAGCGGTAGAGTGGCAGCCGCACTCGAATAGTTTTCGTACGCTCGATACTCCGTTCGCAAATCCACACTCGCATCGACGCGAAGATTATGGAAACTGTGTTAAGAATAGACAGTTCAATTTTGCAAGCTAATGATCTAGCCATGTTCAATCTTGGGTTATTTATTGGAAGGACTGCCACTCTTGCGACAGTGGCGGTCATGTGGTTGATCTTTTGTTGGATTGCTCCTTTTTTGAACTCTTCACACAGCAGCTGGAAGTGGGTATCTGGCGTTACCTCGATAATTGTCGTAATTGGTATCTACCTCATGATGGCCAAAGTCTTGTTTTGGGCATTCCAAAAAATACGATGGATTCGTAAGAAGGCGCTGGGCGGGGCTTTTCTCGAGGGGACATGGGTGGGATGCATCTTCGAAGATGAAACTTATTTCCTCACTGTTGAACATTTCTTTCAAGAGTCGGGTCGCTTAATCATCAAGGGATGGCAATGGGATCCAGCCGGCAACCTTTACTCAACCTGGGAGTCCCATTGCGCGGAGATCGATATCAAGGAAAAGAAGGGAACTCTGCGGTATGCTTACACATGCACTGTGAACGGAGAGGATTCCGACGGGATTTGTAATTTCAAAATCAAAGGAGGCTCCAAGAAGGACGTTCTTTGGATAGAGGGGTATGCGGCTGACAATCACCGAAACAAAAACGAATACCATATCAACAAGAATGAGGAAAAGCGGGTATCCTTGGATATGCTGGACGAGGACGAAGCCATGAAAATGGCAGCAGAGGCTTTTAAAGGAAAAATCGCGAAATTTATGGAGAAAGGCGAAGAGCCTGCTTGAGGCAATCCCATAAAACTGATCTGGACAGCACCACGGGTTCGGCCTGAATCCGCGGAACGATGCGCCTTCTTTTTCTCCTCCTTACCGCCCCGCTGCTCGCCGCAGTGCCACCTCCTGTAGAACCCACTGGCGTTGTGTCCAAAGGCGATGTGTTGCTAAAGCAGTATTTCGAGCAGCAGGTGGCTGCGATTGAGAACCAGCAGCTCCCCTCCCCGGCTTCGGCGGCGGAGTGGGAGAAGACGCGGGTGGAATGGCGTGGCGAGCTGGCGGATATGTTGGGGCTGAAGCCGATGCCGGCGCGGACGCCGCTACAGGCGACGAAGACAGGCGAGGTGGCGGGCGATGGGTTTGTGGTGGAGAACATTCATTTTCAATCGATGCCGGGGCTTTACGTGACGGCGAATCTTTACCGTCCGGCAAAGGTGGAGAAGCCGCTGCCGACGATCCTGTATGGATGCGGGCACAGCCACATGAAGGCGAAGGATGGCGGGAGTCTGGGCAACAAGGCGGGCTACCAGCACCACGGGGCGTGGTTTGCGCGGCATGGGTATGTGTGCCTCGTCATCGATACGGTGCAACTCGGCGAGATTCGCGGAGAGCATCACGGCACGTATAGCAAGGGGCGCTGGTGGTGGATGTCGCGCGGCTACACGCCTGCGGGCGTGGAGGCGTGGGCGGGCATCCGCGCGCTGGATTACCTGGAGACACGCCCCGAGGTGGACAAGACGCGCATAGGCATGACGGGCCGCAGCGGCGGCGGCGCGTATTCGTGGTGGGTGGCGGCGCTTGATGATCGCATTGTGGTCGTGGCGCCGACGGCGGGCATCACCACGCTGCGCAACCATGTGGTGGATGGCGCGGTGGAGGGGCATTGCGACTGCATGTTTATGGTGAACACGCGGCGCTGGGATTACGACAAAGTGGCCGCGCTCATCGCACCGAGGCCGCTGCTGATTTCCAACACGGACAAAGACACCATCTTTCCGCTCGATGGGGTGATGACGATCTACAACCGCGTGCGCGGCCTGTACAAGACGCTCGGCGCGGAGGCGAAGATCGGCCTGCAAATTGCCGAGGGCCCGCACAAGGACACGCAGTCGCTGAACGTGGGGGCGTTTGCGTGGTTCGAGCGGTTTCTCAAGGGCGCCGACGTGATGGACCTCATCGACGAGCCCGCGCGCAAGATGCTCGATCCAGAGTTGCTGCGGGTTTTTAAACAATTACCGACGGATGAGATCAATACGAGGATTGATGAGACATTTGTGAAGGCGGCTGGGTTTCCGAGGTGGCCGTTAGATTTGAAGGAATTCCAAACGCAACGGGATGGATGGATGAAGGCGTTGCGAGAAGAGGTCTTTGCAGGCTGGCCGGCCTCACCGGGCGACCTCCGTGTGCGCAAAACGGCTTCGGTCGAAAACGAGGGGGTGCGCATCGAAAAGCTGGAGTTTACCACG
>JAYUWZ010000890.1:0-2894 GCA_043753265.1 Verrucomicrobiaceae bacterium | reverse complement strand
TTTTGCGATGTATGCCACGAAAATACGGGAGGCAGTTCTGGTTGACGACCCGTTCGAAGTGCAGGAGCGTCTGTTTCATCAATGGTGGAGCCAAATCGAGTCCCCAGAGCAATGAATCTTACCGGTCTCGAAATCGCCCCGGGTATCGTGCTCGACGCCCGCAAAGCTGTTTTTTTGAAGGAGGAGTCGCCACTGGCTGTGGCGGATTTGCACCTGGGGTATGCCTGGACGCATCGCGTGCGCGGGCAGATTTTCCCGCTGTCGGTGCCCGAGGACACCCTGCCGAGGCTGCTCAACCTGATCGACGACTACAAGCCCCGCGCCCTCGCGATGCTGGGCGACATCATTCATGGCGCGGCACCGGTGGCCGAGTTTCGCGAGCAGCTTTTCGACATCCTGGCAGTGCTCCGCGAGCGGGTGAATCTCGTGCTCATCGCGGGGAATCACGACCGCTACCTGCCCGGGATGCTGGAGGAGAATGTGCCGCGCGAATTTCGCGCCGGGCCGCATGTGCTCAGGCATGGGGACGGGATCGATGAAACGCTGGCTGTGGAAGATCTCAGGGAAGTCGAGATGGCGGGAGGAATGATGTTTATCGGGCATGAGCATCCGGCGATCGTGCTTGGGGACAATGTCGCGCACAGCGCGCGTGTGCCGTGCTTTTTGCAGAGTCCGAATCTCGTGGTGCTGCCGGCATTTTCGGAATGGGCGGCTGGGGGGAACGTACGGAAGAAGGACTTTTTCTCGGCGTATCTGAAGGTATCGCCGCCGGAGCGGGCGGTGGCGATTCTGGCGGGGAAGCTTTTGCCGGTGGCGTTTTAGCACGTAGTCCTCGTTCAGGCGGAAGGAACCCGTCTGAAGGCGGGACTACATATACGGCGACTCGTTGACTTCGCAGCGCCTTTGCATATGGATTTCGAGGACAATGCCCACGTTGAATTTCACCAAGATGAACGGAGCCGGAAACGACTTCGTGATGCTCGATAACCGCGACCTGCGCCATTCACTCGATCATGCCACCATCGCCCGGCTGTGCGACAGGCATCGGGGCGTGGGGAGCGATGGATTGATTGCCGTGGAACCGGCTGTGGACGGCGGCGACTTCAAGATGCGCTACTACAACGCGGATGGCGGCGAGGCCGAGATGTGCGGTAATGGAGCGCGGTGCTTTGCGCGGTTTGCAGGACGGCTCGCGGGGCGGAATGATCGCATCACTTTCGAGACACAAGCCGGCGCAATCGGCGCGGACTTCATTGGCGACAATGTGAAGATCGCGATGTCGCAGCCGCACTCCTACGCGGATGCCGTAGAACTGCTCGCGGCGGATGAAAAGGTGAAGGTGCATTTCCTCAATACAGGAGTGCCTCATGCCGTGGTATTTGTGGAGGACTTGGAAAAGACGGAGGTCGTACGCATTGGGCGTGCGCTGCGGCATCACCCGCACTTTGCTCCGAAGGGCACGAATGCGAACTTTGTTGGTGAACTGCCGGGGGGCGGGCTCGCCATTCGCACGTACGAGCGCGGAGTAGAGGACGAGACCCTTGCCTGCGGGACGGGGGTCTGCGCTGCGGCACTGCTCTTTGCGAAGATCACCGGGGCGCGCTCGCCCATCAGCGTGACAGTCAAGGGTGGAGAGACGATGCAGGTCGGCTTCGAGGCGGATGGGGAAGGCTGGAAGAACGTGACTCTCACAGGCCCGGCGGACTTTGTGTTTGATGGGAAGGTGGAGATTTAGCCTCCGAACGAGCAGCGCCGCGCACATGGAGTGCGGTGTAACGGCGGCCGCCTTTGGATGGGATTGCGGGAAGGCATAGCAATCATTTAATTCACAGCCGATCCGAGCTGGGTGTGGTTACAGCACACACTCGTCTGGCGAAGGCGGTGTCGCCGTTACACTCTGCCACCGCAGTCCAAGGCTTCGCTTTCGTTTCGCAAGCCCCTCTACAGTTTGCCGAGCATGTCGAAGATGGCGCCGAATTTTGTCGTGGCCTTTTCCTCGCTTACGGGGGCGTTGAGAATTTCGCTTACGTCGCGGTGCTCGCAGAGCAAGGGGTCGAATTCCTTTAAAAAGCTGCTGATGATGCCGGGCATGACGCCGCCGTATTTCATGCGCTGCCTGCACCAGGTGATGGCGAGCGTTTTTTGTGCGCGGGTGATGCCCACGTAGAGCAAGCGGCGCTCTTCGTCCACGGTGCCTTCGACCTTTGAGCGGTCGTGGGGGAGCACGCCTTCCTCGCAGCCCATGAGGTAGACGTGTGGATACTCCAGCCCCTTGCTCGCGTGGAGTGTGATGAGCGTTACGCCCTGCGTTTCCTCTTTCTCGTCCTCCTGGTCCTGCCGGAGCATCATTTCATCGAGGAACCCGCGGAGTCCCTTGTCGCTGCGGCCCTCGTATTGCTCGAAGTTGGAAAGGATGTCGTTTACGCTCTTCTCGCGATCGAGCCACTCCTCGGGGGTTTTGCAGGTGCGTTGCAGGTCGGCGAGATAGCCGCTTTCTTTAATGAGCGTACGCAGGATCAACGGTTCATTGGCCAGCGGCTCGTGCAACTTCGTTTCAAAGCCGTCGATGAACTCCGCAAATTTATCGATCGCAATCTTCGTACGCGACATGAGCGAGGAGAGAAACTCCTCGTCACGCAATGCGTGGAAGACGGCGTTTTGCTTTTTGATGCTCCACTCGGTGGCCTTCTCCACCGTACTGTCGGAGATGCCTCGCGCGGGTGTGTTGATGATACGGAGCAGCGCCACGTCATCCTCCACATTCAGCAGGCAGGATGCGTAGGCGAGCACGTCCTTCACCTCGCGACGGTCGAAGAAACTTTTCCCTCCGATGATGCGGTAGGGCACGTGCAAGCGGCGGAAGTTTTCCTCCACGATCCGGCTTTGCGAGTTCA
>JAYUWZ010000889.1:0-2894 GCA_043753265.1 Verrucomicrobiaceae bacterium | reverse complement strand
GTCGCCAAACTCCGCGTAGTGCCGCTCGTTCAGCTTGCCCAGGTCGTCCAGCAGCCCCCGCCGCACCTCGCGCGACATCCCCTCAGGGTTGCTCAGATACAGCACCGGGTCGCCCGCACCGCGAAACTTCACTCCCTGATATTTCGAAGGCAAAAAGCCGCTGCTCCAGTAGAAGTCGTAAAAAATCTGCCCGCACGTCGCCTCCTTGTCGCGCGACGTCATCACCACAAATCCCGGCAGTTCCTGCGTCTCCGTGCCGAGCCCATATGTCATCCACGCCCCCATGCTCGGGCGTCCCGGCATCTCGCCACCGGTGAGAAAAAACGAGATGGCCGGCGCATGATTCACCGCTCCCGTGTGCAGCGATTTCACAAAGCACAAGTCATCCACAATCGACGCTGTGTGCGGCAGAAAATCACCCACCCACGTCCCATTTTTCCCATACTGCTTGAACCCCGTGAACGCCGGCAGCACCAGCTTCTTCGCTCCCTGCGTCATCGTGGAGAGACGCTGGTTTTTGTGAATGCTCTCCGGGATTTCCTTCCCGCGCCACTTCTCCAGTTCCGGCTTGTAGTCAAACGTATCGACATGCGGCGGTGCGCCATTTTGCAGCAGGTAAATCACCCGCTTGGCCTTCGGCGCAAAGTGCGGCAATCCCTCCAGCCCGCCCACCCGCGAAGGCGCGGGCGCGCCAAAAAGATCCGGCTGGAGCATCGAGGCCAGCGCCGCCGTGCCAATGCCCACCGACGACTTGGCAAAAAACTGCCGCCGGGTCAGGTAAGCAGCGCGCGCAATCTGTTCGGGAGTCTGCATGTGAGATGGATGACTCACTTTCCGCGAAAATGCTAGAGCCCTTAGTTCGATGGTGAACCAGGCGGGAGGTCGCGGGATATGCGTGCGGGAGCTTGTGTGGTTTTAGCCCTCCTTATTCACTGTCATGTTGAAGGAGCTTTAAGCGACTGAAACATCCCGTTGAATTCAATAGCAATGCGATCGGCCATGAAATTCCACGGGGTTCTTCAGTCGCCTTAAGCTCCATCAGAATGACATCGGAAAGAACGGGTAAACAGAGCGGGAGCAAGCTCCCGCTCTCCAGACGATCTCCAGAGAATATTACGCACACCGAGCATCCCACCCACGCTTGCGCATTGGACGTTAAGCGTTGGACGTTAAACTACCCCCCCACTTCCGCTCGCGCCTCCGCGGCCAGTGCAGTGGAAAGATAACGCTCACCCGTCGAGCACGCCACCGTCACGATGGTCTTGCCCTTGTTCTCCGGGCGCTTGGCCACCTGGATGGCTGCCCACACGTTTGCACCGGTGCTGATGCCGACAAGGATGCCTTCTTCCTTCGCAAGGCGGCGGGCCATGGCAAAGGCGTCGTCATTCGTTACCTTCACGCACTCCACGATCTGCGGATTCCCTGCGGAATCCTTCAGGTGCAGGTTGTTCGGCACGAATCCCGCGCCCGTTCCCTGAATCTTGTGCGGCCCCGGCTTTACCGTCTCGCCCGCAAGCGTCTGCGAGATGACGGGGGAATCCGCCGGCTCCACCGCGATGGCAGTGAACGAGGGCTTCTTGGGCTTAATCACTTCCGTCACGCCGGTGATCGTTCCACCCGTGCCCACTGCTGCCACAAAAATATCGATCGCCCCATCAGTATCCTCCCACAACTCCACCGCTGTGGTGAGCTTGTGGATTTCAGGGTTGGCGGGGTTGTTGAACTGCTGGGGAATCCAGGAATTCGGCGTCTCCTTTTGCAGCGCCTCGGCGCGGGCGATCGCTCCTTTCATGCCCTCGGTGCCCGGCGTCAGCACCAGCTTCGCTCCCAGCATCGCCAGCAGCGTGCGTCGCTCGAGCGACATCGTCTCGGGCATCGTCAAAATCAGCTTATATCCCTTTGCCGCCGCCACAAACGCGAGCGCGATGCCCGTGTTGCCGCTCGTCGGCTCGATGATGGTGGTGTCCTTGTTCAACACCCCGCTCTTCTCAGCGTCCTCAATCATCGCCATGCCGATACGGTCCTTCACGGAGCCGAGCGGATTGAAAAATTCGCACTTGAGCGCGATGGTCGTGCCGGCGTCCACACCTTCGCTGGCCGGGATGCGGTTCAGTTTCACCAGCGGCGTGCGGCCGACGGTCTCGATGATGTTGTTGTAGATTTTGCCCATAGGATATTGGTGAAGGGACGGGACTAGTAACCGCCAGCCCATAAACCCGCAAGCGCCGTGTTCCTCCGAATGGTGTTTTCGGGTTGCGATTCGAGGGGGATAGGAACGGCAACGGAGTTCACATTCCTACGCCAGTTTTTGGAGTGCGGCAGCCCTCTGCCGCTTTGAACCGCGGGCGAAAGTGGGGAGGCTGTTCATCCAGCATGCCCGGTCACCACTCAGGAGCGACCTCAAAATCGTCATTGAGCTTGAGTCGGTCGATCTTGAACCGGCGAATGGCCTGAACCATGGCTGGCGCTGATTCACGTTCGAACCATCCGGCGGAACACCACGGATAATCGCGAGCACTGCGTACGAGTCCGTGCTTTACCGCATTGTCGTGCACGTAATGAAGACGGGTAAGGTAGGACTTTTCAAAGGTGAGTTGGGTTTCCCAGAAATTGAACCAGACCTTTCTCCCCGGCGTGGTGTCGAGTTTGTTCACCCAGCCAGCAGTCTTCGTATGGAGAATGCTGAGCATGTCGGAAAGATTTGTAGCTGCGAGCGGGCCATCGGGGGAATGGGCGACAAAGTGGTAGTGGTTGGAGAAAATCGCCCAAGCCTCCAGTTGCCACCCAAACTTTTGGGCTACCGAGAGCAGCCCGCGATGAAGGACGCCGAGACGCTCTGCTCCACGAAAGTGGTGTGCCTTTTCATAAGTGGCAGCCGTGACGAAGTAGGTGCC
>JAYUWZ010000888.1:0-6241 GCA_043753265.1 Verrucomicrobiaceae bacterium | reverse complement strand
TGTGAAACGCGGGCGGCTCGATTTGCAAACGTTTGTCTCCGTGGCCAGCACCAACGCGGCGAAGCTCTTTGGCCTGTTCCCGCGCAAAGGCACCATCGCCGTGGGCAGCGATGCGGACTTGGTCATCTACGACCCGGAGTATCGCGGAAAACTCTCAGTGAAAACGCAGACGCAGAACATCGACTACAACGCCTTCGAAGGCTGGGAAATCGAAGGCAAGCCGAGCGTGGTCACCGTGCGCGGAGAGGTCGCGGTACGGGATGGAAAATTCGTCGGCACCGTGGGACGCGGGAAGTTTTTGCAGCGCCCGACTACCCATTGAACACATTGAATTACCTCTCGCATCGCATCCGTCCCGTATTTCTGAAACGATGAGTCACATGATGAAATCCCTGCTCGCCCTCTCCCTCTGCGCACTGCTCGCCGGCTGCGCCAAAAATTCCACCGCCACCACGTCGCTGCCCACCGTGGCCAGTGTGGATATCGAGCGCTACCGTGGCCTGTGGTACGAGGTCGCACGCCTGCCCAATGCATTCCAGCAGGACGACTCCAAGGCCACTGCCGAATACGCCCCGGCTCCCAAGAGCAGCATCTATGTGCGCAATATCGAGTTTCGCCCTGATGGCACCACCAAAGCCGCCGAGGGTTCAGCCAAGGTTGTGGAGGGCAGCAACGGTGCACGCCTGAAAGTGCGGTTCAAAGGCCTCGCCGCACTCGTGCCAGCGCCCTCTGAGGGCAACTACTGGGTCATCGACCTGCAACCCGACTATTCCTTCGCAGTCGTGGGCACGCCCAACCGCAAATTCCTCTGGCTCCTCGCCCGCGACCGCAAGCCCAGCCGCAAAGTATTCGACGCCGCAGTAGCAAAGGCAAAAGCTCTGGGATTCGCCACGGAGAATTTGATTAGGCACCAGTGGTAGCTTGGAGAACGCGTGGGACACCTTGGACTGCGGCGGCAAGCCTAAGCGCGACGCCGCCTTGGTTGGGATTGCGGGCGGGGCGACGCTTTCGGGAATGGGGGTCTTGGATTCGCGTATGACCTACAATGCGAGTTTGGCGAATGATCCGTCCAGCGAAGGCGGCGTCGCCGTTACACTCTGCCGCCGCACTCCAAGGCGCGCCGCTCGTTTCCACGTCACCAGCGAGGCATATCATCGTGAGCGATGGCGAAGCTTGGCGGCCTCGATCCCCAGCGCAATCAACGAAAAGATCGAGGGGAGGACGAAGCCGAGAACGAGCGTGGCCGCACCGGCACCAGTGCCGTCGTAGAGGTCATCGCCGGCCTGCATTGCGAGATTGAATGACAATGGTCGGATAAACGTGCCGTCGTACCATTCCACGCCGATCCATGAGACGATAACCGCGAGGCTAAAACGCAACAAACGGGAACGAAGCCGAAAAAGCCTCGGGGCCAGAAGCACGATGAGCATGGGTAAAATGACAAGAAAGAACAACGAGCCGTAGCTACGCATTTCAAGCTGCTCTTCGATTGTCATTCTACAGAATAATGCGTCGCGTCGCCTACCACATCAAGTTTGTGAGAAAAGCGCACGAGAGAGATGCCCGCAGCAGGTGTTTTATGGCTCCTTCCCACATGCAATCTCTACCACGCTGACGACCTCCAGCATCAAATGCCGCTCAGCAATCTTTCGCACGATCGCAACAGTGCGGCGAACCTCCCGACTGCGTATTCCTCGCACGAAAAACTCACAGGTCGAAGCATCAATCTCTTCAGTGGAAACCTCACACTCCTCGCGCAGTGCTCGATAAACATCCTCCCCAAAATTCCGCCATTCGTGAACTACAACGGGGCTCAGTGCAGTGAGGTGGATTTTCAGGGTACGAGCCATGCCCTCTCCATCTGAGAAAGATTAGGTATCATACTCTCCACTATCAAATGGTTCAAAGAACGCCATGTAGTTGCCCGGCTGAGCCTCGACTGCCCAAACGTCTTCGTCATCCTCAGGCACTCGGACCACCAATCCAAACGTCGTTCCGAAACGTTCCAGAGCGAAGGGCTGCACCTCTATTCGCTCAAAGGTCACATCTCCTAATTCTGCCAGCCTCTCACCGTAGATTCGCTTGGCGGCCTCCGTCTCGAGATCGGCGCGGGTGCCGAGGTCGTCTATGCGCGCTTCCAGTAGGAGTCCCTTCGCATCGAAAAGGTAGAGTGCAATGAACTCGCGGCCCGCGTGGCCGTCGGTCGCCGGGACAAATGGACCCGTGAGGAAAAACTGACGACCATCGGCTGTGGTTCCGATGTGTTCTGCGGAATAGTCATCGTGATCGATTGCGACAAGTGCAGGAGGCTCGCTTGGCATAGCTTGGATTTGAGTAATCTTTGTGTTTCCAAGAGTCGCGAACAAAACACATTTGTACAAACAGGTGCGTGCTGTATCGCGCCAGCAATTTCCCCTGCCCGTCCTACCCCCCACCCCTCGCCCTCACCAATATCCGCTCGTGCAGCGCCCACAGCGCCGCTGCCATGCACATCGCCGCAACGGGGATCCACTCCAGCCCCCAATTCTGCCCGATGAACCCGCTGAGGCTCGGCAGCGCCGCCCCACCGAGCATCGCACCGCCCACTTGCAACCCGATGCCATGGCTGGCGCGCTCGGGGCCGATGCGCTCCGGCGTTTTGGTCATCATGCACGGGTAGATTGAGGCAAGCCCGAAGCCGGCAAGCGCCAGGGCGAGCATGGTGCCGATGCCGGGAACTTTTGCCAGCAGGAGTCCCACGGCCACCAGTATGGCCAGGATGCTCCAGCGCACGAGGCGCACGATGCCGATGCGATCCACCACCGCTCCGAGCAGGAATCGCCCTGCGCAGATGCTGCCGTAATAAATCGTGACCCATAGGCCCGCCGTTTCGCGTTCGATGCCGCGGGACTCGGTGAGCACGGTGAAGGTCCAGTTGCCGAGCACGAGTTCCAGCCCTGCGTAAACGAAATAGAATGCGATTTGCAGCTTCACCACGGGGTGCCGCAGCGTCTGGCGCATGCTGAGCGGGACGACGGGCTCTTTTGGCGGAGATTCCACCGCGTCGCCGACTGGATCCGGTGCGTCCCATTTCCGGCGGGTTGCGATGAACAGCGTGGCCAGCAAAAGCAGCACTCCGGCCACGGTGAGATAGCCCGCGCGCCAGGTTGCGTTGGAAGCGATGACCACCGTCATGATGAGCGGGCCGAGCATCGCGCCAAGGCTGTAGCAGGCGTGCAGCCAGTTCATGTGCCGCGCCGAGAAGTGGTGCGCCACGTAGTGGTTCAGCCCTGTGTCGATGGCCCCCGAGCCAAAGCCATGCAGCACCGAGCAGGCGGCGAACAGCCACCACCAGCCCGCGAGGCCGTAGCCAGCGGTGCAGAGCGCCACAAGCAGACTGCTCAGCGCGAGCATCGCGCCGATCCCCATTTTTTGAAGCATCCGCCCTGTGAAAAAACTGGAGATGAAATACGTGAGCCCAGTCCCGATGAAGACCGCTGCGGCGGCGCTTTGCTGAAGGCCGAAGGTCTGGCGCACCGACGGCCAGGCCACGCCGAAAACGGCATCCGGCAGCCCGAGGCTGATGAAGCCGACATAGGCAATGAGAAGCAGGAGCAGTGGAGCGTACGGCACTATCGTTCTTCGTGTGATGCAACCCACATGGCTGTTCCCACACGTTTCGTCGAATACCCTTTCCGGCGGCTTGATGCGCGGGCGCGCAATCCATTAGTGTCCCCGGATGACCGATGCGAGGGACGTTAGCACGCAGGACAATCCGCTGATCAATCCAGACCTCGCCCCCGTCCCGCCCGACAAACGCACCTGGACGCAGTGGCACATCGCCGCGCTCTGGGTCGGCATGGCCGTGTGCATCACCACCTACACCCTCGCGAGCGGGCTCATCAAAGAGGGCATGAACTGGTGGCAGGCTGTGCTCTGCGTCCTGCTGGGAAATATCATCGTGCTCATTCCCATGACGCTGAATGCGCACCCTGGCACTGCGTATGGCATTCCTTTCCCGGTGCTGCTGCGGGCGTCCTTCGGCACCTATGGTTCCAATGTTCCCGCGCTGGCCCGTGGCGTGGTGGCCTGTGGATGGTTCGGCATTCAGACATGGGTGGGCGGTGCGGCGATTTATCAAACGAGCGCTGTGATATTCGGATTCGACCCCGCCACCCGGGACATCATTCCCTCGCTGGGAATCTCCGGCGGACAGCTCACCTGCTTCCTTTTGTTCTGGGCCATCAACGTGTGGTTCATCTGGCGAGGAATAGAGTCCATCAAATGGCTCGAAGCGTGGAGCGCCCCATTTCTGCTCATCGTCGGCGTGGCGCTGCTCGTGTGGGCGGTCACTGCGGCGAAGGGCTTCGGCCCGATCTTCGCCGAACCTTCCAAATTTGCCACCGACGCTGACGCATGGAGGGTCTTTGGCGCGGGCGTCACGGCCATGGTCGGCTACTGGGCCACGCTCTCACTGAATATCCCGGATTTCTCCCGCTTCGCGCGCAGCCAGCGCGATCAGATAGTGGGGCAGGCGCTCGGCCTCCCGGCCACCATGGCCTTTTATTCGTTCATCGGCATCGTGGTTACGAGCGCCTCGCTCATTGTATTCGGCAAGGCGATTTGGGATCCGGTGGAACTGGTCTCCAAATTTGGCAGTCCCGTCCTGAGCGCGGTGGCGCTGCTCGCGCTCGCAGTGGCCACGCTCTCCACAAATATCGCCGCCAACGTGGTCTCCCCCGCCAACGATTTCTCCAACCTCGCCCCCCGCTACATCAGCTTCCGCACCGGCGGCCTCATCGCCGCGGTCATCGGCATCCTCATTCAGCCGTGGCGGCTCTACGCGGATTCCACCGGCTACATTTTCACGTGGCTCATCGGCTACAGCGCGCTGCTCGGCCCCATCGCGGGAATCATGATTGCCGACTACTTCATTTACCGGCGGAAAAAGCTGAACGTCGCGGCGCTCTACGACGCCAATGGCGAGTACGGGCGAGTGAGCACCGTGGGCTTTCTCGCGCTCGTACTTTCCGTGGCACCCAATGTGCCCGGCTTCCTCGTGGCGATTGGCTCCATCGAAAAAACCTCCGTGCCGGGCATTCTCCTCACCTCCTACAACTACGCCTGGTTTACCGGTTTCGCGCTGGGTTTTGGTCTCTACTTGATCTTCCGCCGATTCACGCCGAACTCCTCACACCCATGAAGACTGCACAGCTCCCGCCCTTCGACCACACCCCACAGCCCTACACCGGACCCAGCGCCGCCGAGGTGCTGGCGCTGCGCAAGGCTTATGTAAACCCGGGTATCTTCCACTACTATCGCGAGCCGCTCATGGTCGTGGAGGGCAAGGGACAGTATCTTTTCGATGAAAAGGGACGGCGCTATCTCGATGGCTTCGCGGGCATCGTGACGGTGAGCGTGGGCCACTGCCATCCTCACGTGACCGCCGCGGCGAACGCGCAGAACGCGCTCATCCAGCACACCACCACGATCTATCTCCACCCGAATCTCCCACGCTATGCAGAGGCGCTCGCGGCGAAGATGCCGGGCAACCTGAAGGTGTGCTATTTCACGAATAGCGGCTCGGAGGCCAATGAACTCGCCATCCTCATGGCGCGCGCCTACACGGGGAATTTCGACGTGGTGGCGCTGCGCAATGCCTACCACGGCGGCAGCGCGGGAACGATGGCGCTTACCGCGCACTCCACGTGGAAATTCAATGTGCCGCCTCCAGCGGGCACGCACCATGCGCTCGCGCCGGATCGCTTCCGCGGCCCGTGGGGCTACGACGATGCCGAGGCCGGGGCAAAGTATGCGGCGGATGTGAAGGAGGTGATCCAATACACCACGCCCGGAAAGGTCGCTGCTTACATTGCCGAGAGCATCCAGGGTGTGGGAGGCACCGTCGTGTTTCCCGATGGCTACCTGCGCGACAGCTATGCGCACATTCGCGCGGCGGGTGGCGTGTGCATCGCCGATGAAGTGCAGGCGGGCTTTGGCCGCACAGGGACGCATTTCTGGGGCTTTGAGACGCAGGGCGTAGTGCCGGATATCGTGACCATGGCCAAGGGCATCGGCAACGGCGCGCCGCTCGCCGCCGTCGTCACCACCCCGAAGATCGCCGCTGTCATGGCGCAAAAGGTCCATTTCAACACCTTCGGCGGCAACCCCGTCGTCAGCGCCATCGGCACCGCCGTCCTTGAGGTGATCGAAAAGGAAAACACGCAGCGCAACTGCCTCGAGCTCGGCGCCTATATCCTCG
>JAYUWZ010000887.1:0-6243 GCA_043753265.1 Verrucomicrobiaceae bacterium | reverse complement strand
GGACAGAGATCGTTTTGGCAAGTTCGCCTGGTGCAAACGTGAGCATGCCACTCACGTCCGAGTAATCGCTGCCATTCGTCGCAGTGACACCTTGTGTGGTGTATTGCACCGTGACGGGCGAGCCGGATGCGCTGGAAAGCGTGACGGTGAAGACCGCGTTCGCAGTGCCCGATTGGCCTTCGTTGATGGAGACATTGCCCATCGTGAGGTAGTGCGTAAGCGTGCCTGCGTCGTTGTCGGCGATGGTGATGCTGGCGCTGGAAGTGCCGAGCACCACGCTTGCGGAACTCGTGAGCACCACACTGAAGTTCTCGGGCCCTTCCACCTGCGAATCGTCTACGATGGGGATGACAATCGTCTTGCTCGTTTCGCCGGGCAGGAAGGTAAGGAAGACGGACGTATTACGGTAGTCTGCGCCGGCGAGAGCGGTGCCGGGCCGGATGGAGACCGATGCAGTGGTGGTTCCCTCGAGCAATCCGCTGCGCAGCACCGTCACCTCGTAGCCGCCATCGCCCTCGTCCACCGTGGCCGCGGCGGTGCCGAGAGTTAATTGCGTGGGCGTGGTATCAAGGATGGTCACTTGCGCGCCGGGGCGGTACCCGAGCGCGGCGCCGCCGGTCGGTTCGGAAAGCGTGAGCGAAAGTGTTTCGCTCAACTCGGCGACGGCATCCGGAGAAATGAAAAGACGCACCGTCTTGCTGATCTCGCCGTTGGCGAAATTCACCATCGTGTCGAGCGCCGTGTAGTCGCTCCCAGCCGTCGCGGTGCTGTTGGCGGAGACGAGCCGCACGGAAGCCGTGCCATTCGAGCCCTCGATGCGCTGCACGGTCACATCCACGAATCCCGTCTCCTCCGTGGTGGAGTAAGCAGTCGCGCCGAGGATGAACTTCCCGGGCACTTCGTCGTCGGCAATCGTGATCGTCGCACTCGCGAGCGGAGCGCCAAGCACCGCGCCGCCCGTGGGATTGCTGAGCGCGACGGTGAAGGTGAGGTTCCCCTGCGCGAGCGCGTCGTTCGTGATGGGGATGCTAATCGTCTGCGTGGCGATGTCGCGGTCGCCAAAGGTGAGCGTGCCGGTCGTGTTCGTGTAGTCCGTGCCTGCCAGCGCGGTGCCATTGGCCGTCGCGAATTGCACGGAGACCACGCCATCCATGCCGCCGATGCGCGAAACATTGATCGTGAGGCTGCCGCCATCTTCATCCACGCGGAAGCTCTGTGCATCAAAGCGGAAGCCGCCCGCCGCTTCGCCACCTACATAGCGGGACGTGACGAAATCGGTGTTTCCGCCCGCGGCGAGCACGCGCCCGTCTCCCTGGATGAACAGGGCCGCCACGCCGCCACTCTGGCCGGGAATATCCGTGACGACGCGGCCCTTCGCGCCGAAGCCGATATCCAGTACGCCATCGGAATAAAACCGCACGAGGCCGAGATCCCCGCTGATGTTGCCCGCGAGGATGATGCGCCCATCCTCCTGCACTGCGATTTCACTGATGGTCGCAAATGCGGACCCGAGATTCACGGAGGCCAGGCCATCCACCCCGAAGCTGGTATCCAGCGCGCCTTCCGGGTTGAAGCGGAAGACCCCCGGCTTGCTGGAGGAAGAACTGGTGACGAGCAGCGAGCCATCGGCCAGCGAGACTAGTGTGCCAAAGGAATTGAAGCCAGGGAGCG
This sequence comes from Verrucomicrobiaceae bacterium, assembly GCA_043753265.1. Classification (GTDB taxonomy): domain Bacteria; phylum Verrucomicrobiota; class Verrucomicrobiia; order Chthoniobacterales; family Chthoniobacteraceae; genus SXWH01. The sequence continues at coordinate 4,572 of JAYUWZ010000887.1, read as the reverse complement.
AAGTCGTGACGACGCCCCGGTCGCCAAACGCAGTGTCGAGGCGTCCATTGGGCAGAAAGCGGATGAGCCGCTCGTCGTTCAGCGTCGCGACGATTTTGCCATCGGGCTGCAGGGTCACGCCCACGATGGCTTCGTCGTAATTTCCGTAGGCGGAAGTGGAGTATGTTTCGTTGCCGCCAAAGTCGTAAGTGGCAAGCCCCTCGACACCAAACGTCAGGTCGAGCGAGCCATCGGCGTTGAAGCGGGCGATCGCCACATCGGTATCGAGCAACCCGTTACGGATGTCTCCGGCGGCGATGATCTTTCCGTCGTCCTGGAATGCGATGTGATCGAGGTCGTTGAGGATCGAGGCGAGTTGGACGAGCTTCTTGCCAGCCGTGCCGAAAGTTTTGTCGAGCGTGCCGTTCGCATTGAAACGCGCGAGCACCAGCGCGTCGTGCCCGTCCCCGATGGATGTGCCGATCACCTGGATTTTTCCGCTTTCGAGCACTTTCACCGCGATGGCTGTATCGGTCCCTGGGCGAATATCGGTGAGCACTTTTCCACCGCTGCCGAAAGTAGTGTCGAGGGTGCCGTCCGCATTATAGCGCACGAGCGCCATCGTGCCATCGCGGCCGGAGCGCCCCACGGCGACCACCTTGCCATCCTCCTGCAAATCCATCGCGGAGGCGAATTCGAGCTGGGTTTGGCCGAGGTCGGTGGTTTGCGTGCCGTCACCGGCCCAAGTGGAATCGAGGTCGCCCGCGTTGTGGATGAGCGTGGGATCCGTCTCGAGGATCGTGATCGTGGACGTGTTGCCGGAGCCAAACGACGAGCCGCGCGGCGTGGAGAACTTCACGGTGAATTGCTCATCGCCCTCGATCCGTGAGTCGGGGATCAGAGGGATGGTGAAAGTCGCCGAAGTCTGGTTGGGCGCGAAGTGGATCGTGCCGAAGACCGGGCGGAAATCCTCACCTTCCGTGGCGGTGCCCGCGGCCGTCACGTAATCAATCGTCGCCGCATCCACGCGCGAGCCGTTGCGGGTAACCGTGATGGTGACCGAACTCGCCGACTCCTGCACCGATGGCGAGGAGAAGACGATATTGGGCGAGGTGATGGGGTTGCTCGATTTCAGGACCACTTGCGAAATCGGCTGCCCGCCCAGCACCGCGCCGCCCGTGGGATTCGTGAGCGCCACGAAGAAATCGCTGAGGCCGCTCGTGGCCGGGCTGGGGAGTTCCACGGTAAATGTCTTCACCGTTTCGCCGTCTTCAAAAGTCAGCGTGCCCTGTGCGGGAATGTAGTGCGTGCCGGGCTTCGCAGTGCCTGGCAGCAGGTAGTAATCCACCGATACCTGCCCGAAGGAATTATCAATCGGCCGCTGCACGCTGAACACCGCCACAGTGCCGCCTGTGAAGGTTTCCACGTTGTAGCTCAGCCGGTTGAACTGGAAGGAGCCTTCCTTTGGATCGCCGGAGCTGCCGTAGAATCTCCCGATGCCCACGTCGCCATAAAAGTCCGGCCCGAGCGCGCCGCCGACGGTGATGATTTTTCCATCCGGCTCCGTATAAACGCCGAAGCCCTGACCGAGGCTCGATTCCAGCACCAGCCCGCCGATCCCGAAGCTGACATCGCGCGTTCCCGTCTTGGTGAGCCGCAAGAGGCCCATATCGAAATCGCTGCCGCCCACCACGAGGATGCGTCCCTGTGCATCGAAGGCGATGTCGAACGCACCGTCCTTCGAATAAAAGCTGCCTGCGGAGCCAGAGCCCCCGTTGGCAAAGGTCTCGGCAACGCCACCTCCGAAGCCAAATGAAGTATCCGGCGTTCCATTCGCATTGAAGCGATAGAGCGCGAGGTCGCCATCGTTTGAGCCACCGAGGTAGATCTTGCCGTCGGGCCCAATCTCCACGGTATTGATGCGCTCGTCGGAATTGCTGAGGACGAGCGTGAAGCTCTTAATCGTCTTCCCCGCAGTGCCGAATGTCTTGTCGAGCGCGCCAGCGGTAGTGAGCTTTGCGAGCGCCGAATCGCCGGAGAATACTGCGGTGTTCAGGCCTTCCGTGATGAAATAGCTCGTGCCCGCAACGATGATGCTGCCATTGGGCAAAATTTCGAGCGCGGCGCCCACGTCGAAGCGGTTGTCGAAATCCACCTTCACGATGCCCGTGCCGGCTCCAAAAGTTTCATCGAGCTGCCCCAGCACATCGTAGCGCACCACGGCAAAGTCGCGGAAGAACGCATCGCCCGTGGAGCCGAGCACCACAATTTTTCCATCAGCCTGCAGCGCCACGTCGAAGCCTTCGTCGTGGCGGCCATTGATGTCTGTGCGCACATAGCCTCCGAGGCCGAAGGAAGGATCGATCTGCCCATTTGCGAGGTATCGCGCGACAATGAAATCGGACGCGCCATCGCGCACGGAATATCCCGCGATGAGGATCCTTCCATCCGGTTGCACCACGACCGACTGAGCGCTGTCAGTGCCGCCGAAGTCCGATATCACGCGCCCGGAATCGCCGAAGGTCGTATCCACCGAGCCGTTCGCATTGAAGCGCCCGAGCACCACATTTTCTTCCGAGGTTCCCACCACCACAAACTTTCCATCCTCCTGCCGGGCTGTGGCGCGCACGCGCTCGTCGCCACCGAGGTCCAGCGTGTTGATGCCGTCGTTGGCGTACTTCAGATCAAGCGCGCCCGCGTTGGCGGCGAGACGCAGGTCGTCATCGTAAATATTGAGCAGCGACGTGCTGCGCATGCCGAGCTTTGCACCGCCTGTGGGCTCGCTGAGCGTTAGCTTCACCTGCTCCAGCGTTTCGAGCACGCGGTTATCGATGATCGGGATGGTAAAAGTCGCCGTCATTTGCCCATCGGCAAACGTGAGCGTGCCGCTCGTCGCCGTATAGTCGCTGCCCGCGCTCGCGCCCGCATCGGCGGTGCGGTACTTCACCGCCGCCACACCATCGCTGCCGCCATTGCGAGCCACGGTGATGAAAGCAAAGTCGCCCGCATCGTTGATGGCATATTGGTCGAACTGAAAATCAAACGTCCCCGGCCCGTCGAAGACATTGAGCGTGGCGGTGCTCTGGCTGCCGATCTTCACGCCGCCCGTCGGCTGGTCGAGCTTGATGTTGATCGTCTCGTTCTTCTCCGAGAGCGCATCGTCCTTCAGTGGAATCTGGATGATCTTCGCGGATTCACCAGCAGCGAAGGTCACCACCTCCACCGTGTTGAGATAATCCAGCCCGGCCTTCGCGGTGCCGTTGGAGGTGGAAAAGCGCACGGTCACCTCGCCATCGGTGCCGCCCGTGCGGCGCACGAGGATTTCGGCAAAGGCGCGGTTTTCATCCACACTGTAGAAAGGCGTGGTGAAGGAGATTTCCCCCGCGGAAGTATCGCCGACCACACGACCGATCGTGAGCAAATCCTGCTCGGTGCCGTTGCTGGTGGAGGCGGTGTAGACGATGCGGTCATCGGCCTCGATGACCAGTGTGCCGGTATCCGTAAATCGCGCGGCGGCCCCCGGGAGAATTACTTTCCCAGCCTGGCCGAAGCTGGTGTCCAGCGTGCCGTCCGAGTTCACCCGCACCATCGCGAGAGCATCGGTGGGCAGGTCGGTCGATCCGAAGAGGACGATCTTCCCGCTGCGCGCGAGCACCATGTCGAAGAACAGTTCGTCGGACTCGAAAAGGCCCGGCGTGAAATTGATGCTCAGCGAGCCATCGCCCGCAAAGGTCTTGTCGAGCTTCCCGGCGCTCGTGAAGCGGACCACGCCAAAGTCGTCCTCGTCGTTGCCGCCAATCACGATTTTGTCGTCTGCCTGCACGACGACTTGCAATGGCGTGAACTCCACGCCGTTAGTCGCGATGCCCTTGGTTCCAAAAGCCTTGTCCACCTTGCCCGCGGCGGTGAGTCGGCCGATTGCGATGGAGTCATCGTCGGCCTGGCCCGCCACGATGATGCTGCCATTCTTCTGCAACGCGAGGTGCGGCCCGAAAAGCGTGAAGGGCTGCAGGATGCCCTCGATGGTCGCCTTCCCATTCGTGCCAAACGTACGATCCACGATGCCGTCCTGCGACAACCGCACCACTGTGGCGCCGGGGGCCACCACGAGCAACTTGCCATCGGCGAGCAACTCCATGTCGGTGATGGAGCCGAAATTCCCAATCTGGGTGGCCAACTCCAGACGTCCGAGATTTCCAAAGCTGCGATCCACCATTCCGTTGGGCAGATACCGGACCAGGATGCCGCTGAAGTTTCCGCCGCCCTGTGGAACGTATTCGCCACCCACGATAATCCGACCGTCTTGCAGGAGCACCGCAGTGTTTGCGTTGTCGAAGCTGTTTGCAAAATCGGTCGTCACCATGCCGCCCTGGCCGAAGGTCAGGTCGAGCGAGCCATCCGGGAGAAAGCGCTGGAGAATGAAGTCCGAGCTTCCTCCCTCGGAATTGGTGTAGAAGCCGCCCTGGAGGATTTGCAGCAGCTTCCCATCCGGCTGCACAAGTGTCTGCATCACCTTGAAGGCAGGGAAGCCGGGGAGGGGATTGTTGTTGTCGGGATGGTTCGAAAGCGAGGGATCTACAGAGCCAGGTGACC
>JAYUWZ010000886.1:0-6243 GCA_043753265.1 Verrucomicrobiaceae bacterium | reverse complement strand
GGAAGCGCTTCACGTCGGCCACGGTGGTTTCGCCAAAGTGAAAGATGCTCGCGGCCAGCACCGCATCAGCGCGGCCCTCGGCCAGCACCTCGGCGAGATGCTGCATATTGCCCGCGCCGCCACTGGCGACGACCGGCACGCCGACTGCCTCGCTCACGGCCTTGGTGATGACCAGATCGTAGCCTTTCTTCGTGCCATCGGCGTCGATGGAATTGAGCACAATCTCCCCGGCCCCGAGGCGCACGGCCTCAGTCGCCCACTCGACCGCGCCCCACTTCGTCTCCTCGCGGCCGCCTTTCACAAAGACCTTCCACACGCCGGGAGCAGTGCGCTTGCAATCGATGCTCACCACGATGCACTGGCTGCCAAATTTCTCCGCGCCCGCGGTGATGAGCCCGGGCGTGGCGATGGCGCTGCTGTTGATGCTCACCTTGTCCGCCCCGGCCTTGAGCATCGCGCTCATGTCCTCCACGGCGCGGATGCCTCCGCCCACCGTGAGCGGCATGAAGCAGCACGCGGCGGTGCGCTCGATTACATCCACCATCGTGGTGCGGCCATGCGCGCTGGCGGTGATGTCGAAAAACACCATCTCATCCGCGCCCTGGTCGTTGTAACGCTGGGCGAGTTCCACCGGGTCGCCCACATTCCGCAGCCCTCCCTCCTCGGCACGGCCAAATTGCACCCCGCGGGTGACTTTGCCGTCGTGGACGTCGAGACAGGGAATGACACGTTTGGTGAGCATGAAAAAAAAGACGCGGCGATGTAGCGGGCTGTGGTGTGAAGAGCAAGCGGTACGGGCGCGACGTCACATTGTCGCCACATATTTTGGTTGAAACTCTACCGCAGCCCGGTCGCCTTGCGCACGCGGTGCATCGTGGCCGAGGCCACCGCGCGGGCCTTTACGGCGGCATCGCGCAGCACGCCATCGACATAAGCAGGGTCGGCTGCGAGCTCGGCGCGCTTTTCGCGCATGGGGCGGAAGTAGTCCCACAGCGCCTCGAAAAGCCGCTTCTTAAAGTCGCCGTAGCCGGTGCCGCCCGAGCGGAAGTCATCCTCCATCTTTGCCACATCCGCTTCGCCGGCAAAGAGCCGGTAGAGCGCGACGATGCTGGATGATGCAGGGTCTTTTGGCGATTCGACGGGCGTGGAATCCGTGACGATGCCCATGATCTTTTTCCGCAGCGCCTTCTCCTCGGCAAAGATGGGCACGGTGTTGTTGTAGCTCTTGCTCATCTTTTGCCCATCAAGGCCGACGACCGTGGCCACCTCGGAGCGGATGCTCGCCTCCGGCACCACGAACAAGTTCTGCTCTTTGCCGCCAAAGGTGCGGTTCATGATTCCCGCGAGATCGCGCGCGACCTCCACGTGCTGCTTTTGGTCCTTGCCCACGGGCACGATGTTGGAATCGTAAATCAGGATGTCCGCCGCCATCAGCGCGGGGTAGGTAAACAAGCCCACGTTGGGCGTCTCGCCCCGATCCTGCACGGCTTTGTAGGCGTGGCAGTTTTCCAGCATCGGCATGGGCGTGACGCAGGAGAGAATCCACGCGAGCTCTGTGTGCTCGGGCACATCGCTCTGGCGGAAGATGGTGGCGATGGAAGGATCGAGCCCGCACGCGAGAAAATCGAGCGCCACGCCACGGGTATACTCCCGCATGGCCGCCGCATCCCGCACCGTGGTGAGCGCGTGGTAGTCCGCGATAAAGTAAAAGGCCTCGCCCTGGGTCTGCAGCTCGATGGCAGGCTTCATCATCCCGAAATAGTTTCCGAGATGCGGCGAGCCCGTCGGCTTGATGCCCGAAAGAATGCGTTTCATCGGCGCAAAATGGGAAAGAGGGGGATGGGTGTCCAGCAAGTCTGCACACACGCACCTGTTTGGTGGGTTCCACCAACGGGCGCAAGCATGAGGCGATCTGGAGTGCGGGAGCTGGCCAGCAAGCTCCCGCGCTCCAGATTACCCCCGCGCCTTTGCCACGGCATACCCGCGCACACCACCCTCTCTATCCCTGCAAAAATCGCAGGTAGAAAAACATCATCGGGGCGGTGAAGAGGATGCTGTCGATGAGGTCGAGCGCGCCGCCGATGCCCGGAAGGAAGCGGCCGCTGTCCTTCACCTCGCAACTGCGCTTGATGAGCGATTCCGCGAGGTCGCCGACCACTGCGGCAAAGCCGAGCACGAGGCCGAGGACGATGGCGTGGGTGTAGTTGAGCAGCGGCAGCTTTTCCGGCATGATGGCGATGAGCGCGCAGCCACCGCCGACGCTGAAAGCCAGCGCGCCGAAAAAGCCCTCCCAGGTTTTCTTCGGCGAAATATGCGGAACGAGCGGGTGCTTTCCGATGAGCGAGCCCGTCAAATACGCGCCCATGTCGCTGAATTTGGTGACGATCACCATAAAGAGCACGTACCAGTGACCGGTTGTCTGGCCGGCTAAATCGCGGGGGACGAGGTAAACGATTTTGGCCACAAAGCTGAAGGTCCACGGCACATAGAGGAGACCAAAAAGCGTGAGCGCCATCGTCTCCAGGGGCACGAGTTCCTTCACTTTCAGGAACATCTGCCGGGCGAAGACCACGAGCAGAAAGAAAAGGAGGGTGCCGATTTCGAAGTCGTAAAGGGCCGTCGGAGGCATTTTCCGCCAGGCGAGCCAGTAGAACGAACCGCCCAGCATGAGGGCGCCGCAAAACATGCCGAACATCTTGAAATTCGGGAACTTGCGCGCATCCAGCATCGTGTAGTATTCCCAAAGTCCGGCGAGGCCCAGCCCCGCCACCAGCAGGACAAAGCCAGGCTCCGAGCCGGTGAAGATTGTCCAGAGGGCGACAGTCCACAACACGGTTGTGCTCAGGAAACGGCGGAAAAACGTGCGCAGCGCGTCAGTCATCGAGGCGCGGAAAGTGGCGTCACTCTTGCGCCCTGTCGAGTGCGGAGAACGGAGAGATATGCAGTTCCATCCCGCTAAAAACGGTCCGTTTCACGGAATTGGTTAATCGTCATTAGCCCTTCATCATTCCGCATCCCCCTGCAATGCTCGCTTTGCAATTGGCCCGGACTTGCCTACATGTCCCGCACCGCATGGGCCTCACCACCCAGAAATTTGACATTCTCACGCGCATCGCCATCGGCAACGGGGCGCTGGTGTATCGTGGCGTGGAGAAGACGACCCTGCGGCAGGTTGCGTTGAAATTGCTCACGCAGGATGGTGAAATTGATCACCGTTTCGACCTCGATGCGCTCTTTGCCGACGTGCCTCGCATCAAGAGCATCTACGGCGCGCATGTGTGCCAGCTCCTCGATGCGTATCCCGACGACGACGGCCCGGTGCTGGTCTACGAATTTGTAAATGGCCTGAATGGCGCCCAGTTTCCCATGGAGCGAAAACTGGAGCCGGTGCAGGCGCTCGATGTCGCGGCACAGCTCATCAGCGCACTGCGCTCCGGCGAGCGCCAGCGCATGCCGCACAGCGACTTGAAGCCCTCCAACATCATCTTTGTGGATTTGCCGGACAAACGGCCTTTCACCTTCGTGCTGGATTGGGGACTCGCCGCGTATCGCACCGCGCTTTCCGACGACTCGCTCGCCTACCTCGCGCCCGAGCGCCTCGCGGGTGGACCGCCCTCGCACGCCGCGGATCTTTTTGCCGCCGGGGCGGTGCTCTTTTATCTCTACACGGGAAAGGTGCTCGTTGGGGGTGGTTCACGCGAACAAGTCGCGGCCGCATGGACAAAGGTGCGGCCGGGAGTGCTCGCGGAGTTGCGTCCCGACCTGTCGCCCAAGCTGGTGCAGTGGGTGTGCGGCCTTCTGGAACTCGATCCAGCCAAGCGTCCGCCAAGCGCCGTGGAGGCCAGCACGGTGCTCGCCACACTGAATCCCCCGCCACCCGCCGCGCCGCCCGAGAGCATCCGGCCCAGGCCTGTCTCTGCGATGCAGCCCGCACCCGCACCACGAACGCCCTCGGCGCCGCCTTCCTCACCGCCCTCCTCCGTCGCAGCACCCCGGAGCGGGGTGCGCCCTGCTCCTTCGGTGAATGTGCCCACACCGCGCATCATCCCAAAGCAAGCGGGCCCGGTGAAAAAAAGCGTGGTGCCGACCATTCTGCTGAGCACGCTGATCGCAGCATCGCTTGCCGGCGGCGGCTGGTACTGGATGCGCTCGCGCGACAAGCAGCCCGTGGAGGAGCCGGGTGCGCTGGCAGATGCCAGGCCCGCGCGCACCCCGTCGCCCTCGGTCACTGCGCCCGTGCCGCAGGCTCCCCTGCGCGCCCTGCCGAACTCCGTGGAGCCGGCAAAGCACACCACAGCCGTTGCCCAGCAATCCAAGCCCCCCGATAAGAAGCCCGCGCCCACCGTGGCAAAGACCTCTGCCGCCCCGGCCAAGCCAGCCAAGGCGGGCACGGGCAAAGGAAAGGGCTACCCCAAGGACGAGGAGGGATTTGTGGCCTCCGAGAGTTTTTCCTACGGTGGCGGCTCCGCGCTCGCGGGGCTCAATGGAGGCCAGGGCTGGGCAGGCCCATGGGCGGGCCCGCCCGCAAAAATAGACGCTGCATCGCTTACCTATCCCGAGCAACCGAGCACCGGTGGCAGCATGTCCGTGGGCGATGCCAGTGATGAACTGGTCTGGACCCGGCAGGCGGGGCCGGCGAACCGCTTTATCCGGCAGCCGGAAAAAGGAGGGCGCTGGTACTTTGGCGCGTTGGTGGATCCCAGAAACGCGATTCCCGGAACCTCGAACGAGATTCAGATCAATCCCTTCAACACCACGGATATCTATGCGCTTTTCCGCATCGTGGTCGTCACCACGCCGGAAGTTTTCAAGGTGACGCTGAACACCCAGAAGGCCGTGGAATTCAAGAACGAGGGAAAGCCGCTGTGCATCGTGCTGCGCGTGGACGCGAAGAACCCGAAATTCGACAACTACGACTTCACGGCGCAACTGTGGGTGAATCCTTCTTTCTCCGGCATCTCGCCGCCCGCTGTCCCCACCATCCAGGTGGAGCGCCCCGGGCAGCCAATGCCCAAGCAGGTCGGTGTGATGATTCGCAAGAAGCGCGGGCAGGTTTCCGCCAGGGTGGATGAACTCCGCTACGCACTGCACTGGAAGGCCATCTCATTTCAAGAGGAGGGGGAAGACAACGACTGAGACAGAATCGCGGGCTGTTCAATTTCGTGGACAACACCGCGCTTCGTCACACTTATTGTCCTGCGCGATGCGCTCACCGCTCTACAATCTCAGCGTATTCAAGTTCGGCTATGCCACTGCCCAGGTCATCCCCCGGCCTGTCGCGCAGTGCATCGCCGATGCCGTTGCATGGTGGAGCCTGCGCCGCTCCTCGGAACTGCGCTCCGTCATGTCGGAGAATCTCGGCGTCGCCACCGGCCGCACCGGCAGCGACCTGAAGAAACTCGTGCAGGAAAACGTGCGCAGCTTTTGCCGCATGCTCGCCGACTACTTTTTGTGCGCGGGGGATCGCGCGGCAAATGCGAAGGATTTGGTGAGCGACTGGGAGGGCCTGGAGCACCTCGAGAATGCACGCGCCCGGGGGAAGGGTACCATCCTCGTCACCGGCCACGTGGGCCACTGGGAACTCGGTGGGCTGCTGCTCGCGCTAAGCGGCGTGCCCATCACCGTGGTCACACTGCCAGAGCCGAGCCCGGAGCTGATGAAATGGCGCGAGACGGCCCGCCAGCGCCTGGGCATCCGCACCATCGCCGTGGGGCCGGGGCACGACTTTGCCTTTGTGGAAATGTTGCGCGTCCTGCGCGGGAACGGCGTGCTCGCCATGCTGGTGGACCGCCCCTATTCCGGCACGGGGATGCCCGTGAGGCAGTTTGGCCACGAGACGCAATTCAGCACCGCTGCCGCCACGCTCGCCCACCACACGGGCGCGAGCATCGTGCCTGCCTTCGTCATGCGCCAGCCAGATACCCACTACCGCGCATTCGCCTGCCCGCGGGTGGAGCAGACGCAGGGCGACCTGCGCGATACCCTCGCGCAAAACGTGCAGCGCATCGCGGATTTATTTGAATCCATTATCCGCCAGTACCCCGAACAATGGTTTAACTATGTGCCGGTTTTTACTCATCCTTAGCCTCCTCCTCGCCCCCTTCGTCCACGCACAGGAACTCGGCGCCGAGGAGCAGAAAGCGCTTGTGGCAAAACTCCAGGCGCACCGCGCGGAGATGCCCGCCCTCACCGCCGACTTCACCGAGGAGCGCACGACCGCGCTGCTGAAAAAGCCCATCTCCA
>JAYUWZ010000885.1:0-6246 GCA_043753265.1 Verrucomicrobiaceae bacterium | reverse complement strand
CGCCCACAAGACCGGGCGGCCTGCGAGAGTGTACGGAGCGCATATTCCCGCACGGCAGTGCACCACGCGGTTGCTGAGCTTGGAAAGGCATTTCCCATCGCACCCACCACATGAGTTCCTATGCTTCCGACCCGTTTGAGTTGTCTCGTTTCGTCGAGGCGCAGGCTTCTACCTACGAGGACGCGGTGGAGGAACTGAGGGCGGGGCTGAAGTGCAGTCATTGGATGTGGTTCATCTTTCCACAGGTGGCGGGCCTTGGATTCAGTGACATGGCCAGGCGATATGCGATCGGCTCGCGTGCGGAAGCGGAGGCGTATCTCGGGCATCCGCTCCTTGGCGCACGTCTGCAGACATGCGTGGAGGCACTGCTGGCAGTCGAGGGCCGGTCCGCTGAGCAAATCATGGGGGACCCGGACTTTATGAAGCTGCAGTCCTCAATGACGCTCTTTGCCGGGATTTCACCTGCTGAGTCCTGTTTTGAACGGCTGCTTCAGAAGTATTACGCTGGCAGAGAGGACCAGAAAACGGTCCGCTTTCTTACGGAAGATAAACGCGAATAGGCCCAACCATGGGCAACCTGAATTGCCTTTTCCCTTCAGCATCCCTATAGCTGCTTCGCATCCATGAATCTTTTATCCTCAGCAAGAATCCTCGCCCTCGTTTTCACAGTCGCCCTGCTCGGTATGACGGTCGAAGCGCAGGAGCTTGCGCTGCGCGAGATGCTGCCCAGCCGAGGTTTCTCCATCCAGGTGCCGGAGGGCTTCGACGTGACGAAGAATACGAAAAAGGGTTCGCTCTCGTGCAGTCGTCCCAGTGATCGCGCGACCTTGGAGGCGCGGGAGGTCGAGTTCGACGGCAAACTGTCCGTCCTTGTAGACGCGTCGGTGAAAAGCATGAAGGAGCAGTTGGAGGGCTTCAAGGTCCTGGAGCAAAAGCCCTTTGCGCTGAAGAGCGGTCTCAAGGGCCTCAAGCTTTATTTGGAAATGCGTGGGGCCAATGACGGGCCGATTGTCCGTCAGGTGATCTATTTCTTCGACGGTCGCCCCGGTCACAAGGGGTTCGTCACATGCGGCGCGCTGCTCAAGGACGATGCGAAGCTTCACGGGTTGTGGGACAAGGTCGTAGGCTCAGTGGTGGTCCCCGAGTAGTACTGGGGTTGCCCGTGGCCGATGCGATCGTCGAAGAATGGTTCGTCACCGATCTTGCAGAGCGATTCCTGCTTGCTTCGCCCGCTGCGGTCGCTGAACTTTTGTTGTTAGCCATCGCTACGCGCCTCCCGCCTTCTCCATCATGAACTCAGCAAGTTCCCGCTTCCCGCTCGATCGCGTCCTGATCTTCGTGGCGGTTGTCTGTTCGCTCGCAGCCATTTTGCGCCCTCATCCAAAGCCGCCGGCTGAACCGGATATGCAGCCGTTGCGCGATGAAATCGCAAGCCTGCGCCGCGCGGTGGATGAAGCTGCCCGGCAGCGAACCCCGGTAGTTTCCGCCCCCGAAACGACGTCGCCCGATGGCGTCACGATTCGACAGGTGCATGAGTGGGTCTGGGGACTCGAACAACGACTTGTACAACTCGAGAATGTCTCGGGGCAAAACAGCGTGGCAGCGAGTGGGGCACCTGCACCGCCGGACATTGCCCAGTCACGGCAGATCGCTCTGAATCCACAGGCGTCGCCAGAAGAAAGGCTGGCCGCGTTGCGCACTTTGCGCGCCGCGAATGCACGAACCAGTGATGTCGTGCAGGCCATGCTCCAGCTTCACGCGACGTCAGCTAATCCAGACGTCCGCGCGGACATCTTCCGGCAGCTCTCCGGCGTCAAGGATGCCATCCTCAAGCCGCCTCTTATCAATGCGCTGCTCAAGGACGAACATCCAAAGGTGCGCGAGGAAGCTGCCGAAACTCTGGCCTCGTTTCTTGCAGACCCATACGTCCGCTCCACTCTTAACGCCGCCGCGCAAAATGACGCGGATGGGAAAGTTCAAAAACAGGCGCGTGAGTCGCTCGAAGGAAATCGTGACCGGTGAGCCTCCACAACGAATTGCCCGCACCATTGCAGCGAACCCGGTCCCGACATGCCGGGATTGCAAATCCACGCGCCCCGCAGTCCGGTTCGCTGAGTCTGGGTCGTTAGGGGTAATCTACGCGCTATGCCAGTACCACCGGAAATAGTTCTTTCTGTAGGTCTCAAATACCTCGTCGACTATTGTGAGAAGCATTGTCTCGCTGCCTGCTGCGGCATCAATGCATTCGACTTTTCGCCTCTCCACGTCGCCTCGTATGTCTCGGCCTCCGTTAATTGCATTTCCCCGAATGACATTGCAGAATGGGAACAGGAACTCACCAAAGCCGAGGAACTGGTGAGAGATCTCACACCGAATGAGGATGGTTTTCTATGTTCCGTAGCTGGCATGAACCAGTATTTTACGCGTAAGACTTTCACCGACTTCATCGCCGAACTGCAACACAGCCTCCGCGTTTCGCCACAGGTTGTGAATTTCTCAGAACGCCTCAGACATGCAACCGCCAAGGCCTAACCATGCGCTGCATCAAACCCGGTCCCGGTATGCCGGGATTGCAAATCCACGCGCTTATGCCATTTTACGGACACACAGGCATCCCAGACCCGGGCAACCCAAACAAGACCGTCGCAGGCACTTTGCGCACTTGGACAGTGAAGGCGGGCACTATTACATCACCACAGCAGAGGCTTGGGACGGTCGAGGTTGCTGGTAGGCAGTATTCCGTTGTCATCTGCTTCCGCGCACTCATTGACAAGCTCTGCGCCACCGAGGGCTCGACAGTGCCAGCAGGTGATTTCATCCTGAAGTGGATTGCGGAGGGCGATGAGATTCCTTATGGACGCGCATATTTTAGATTGGAGTCGAGTGATGTCTAACCATGCGCTGTAGCAAACCCAGTCCCGGCATGGCGGGATGCAGTCCACATCCCGCAGCCCGGGTCACTGAGCTTGGGTCGTTAGGCGACCCAGAACGCGCTTGCCAGAACACTCCAACGGAAGAAGAAACAACCCAATGAGTAAACTCCGTGTAGAAAGCTTCACCATTTCGATTGATGGCTTTGGCGCAGGCCCGGATCAAAGCCTGGAGAACCCGCTTGGAATCGGTGGAACTACCCTTCATGGATGGGCACTTCCTACTCGCACGTTTCAGGCGCAACTGTTCGGAAACAAGGACGGAGAGACCGGGATCGACGACGACTTTGCCGCGCGGGGCTTCCACAATGTGGGTGCATGGATTATGGGCAGAAACATGTTCGGGCCAGTGCGCGGTTCCTGGCCTGATGAGAGCTGGCGAGGATGGTGGGGGGAGAACCCGGTTTACCATACGCAAGTTTTCGTGCTCACCAATCATGCTCGTGCGCCACTCGTAATGGAGGGAGGCACGACTTTTCATTTCGTGACAGACGGGATTCGCGCCGCACTGGAGCGAGCTCGCGAGGCCGCCAACGGAAAGGATGTCCGTGTCGGAGGCGGATCGGCGACCATCAGGCAATACCTTCGGGAGCGACTGGTCGATGAGCTCCATATCGCCATCTCGCCAGTCTTACTCGGCGAGGGGGAGCGCTTATTCGACGGCATCCACCTGCCAGACTTGGGATACACATGCACCCAGCATGTCGCCACGCAACGAGCAACTCACATCGTGCTAACCCGCTCATGAACCCTGCGTCGACTAGAGCGTGTGATTACTTTTTGGGCCGCCCCTTCAGGGCTCTTGAATTTTAAATACCAAAACCTGGGGCGACGCTCGTGCCTCGCTTGCCCCAGGCTGGGATGAAATCGGGCCCTTTGGCCCTCCACTACAGAGTCATCGCGATTCACGCCGCTACGACGGGTTTCGGTGGGGATGGTTTTTGCGCTATCCACTTTCCAAAACGCCGTTACTGTTTATCTCGCTGATATTCAGCTGTTCCCAAGTGACCGTATGGCATTGTCCCACGAGAAGCGAATCTACGGAGGTATCCTGGCTGCCGCAGCCTGCTTGCTTGCCATGGCTGTGTTTTCGATCCGGTCTGCAAACTCCTTTCGCGATGCGACCACCCTCGTGGAGCACACTGTGGCGGTGGAGCGCCAGATCGAGACGCTCATGGCAGCGATCACGCGCATGGAGGTCAGCTACCGTGATTTTCTGATCACAGGCGACAAATCCCACCTCGAAAGACCGGATGGTAAATCGGTGATTGTGCCCGCAGAATTGGAGCGCCTTCGCGAACTGACCAAAGACAATGCCGAACAGCAAAAGCGGCTTGCGGAACTCTCCCGCTTGATCACCGGAAAGCTGGAATCCACCGAGGCTGGAGTGATCCAGCGCAGCCAGTCCACTGATGCCGCAGCCGTCATGGTTCCCACCCTGAGCAATCCCGCATTGGGCAAGAACATCGACAGCGTTGTTGCAGAGATCACTGCCGCGGAAAAAACGCTATTGAAAGCCAGGCAGGAACGGGCGCACCAGGATGGTCTGCTGTCCGACGTGGCGATGGGTTGCGGGCTTTCCTTTTCCGCTGTGCTGCTGCTCATGCTTTTTCGCATGGTGCGCCTTCGTGAGGCGGATGCTGCGGCGATCAGGCGCCAGGCCGCCGAGGTGAGCGACCTCTACAATCACGCTCCGTGCGGATACCATTCGGTGGATGAGAATGGCGTCTTCATCGCGGTGAACGACACGGAACTCAAATGGCTCGGTTATCAGCGCGAGGAGTTGATCGGTAAAATGCGGCACGCCGATTTGCACACGCCGGAAAGCCGTGTGCGCTACCTCGAGGAGTTTGAGCGCTTTAAGCGAGAGGGGGTGGCGCGCGATGTGGAACTGGAGTTGGTCCGGCGCGATGGAACCACCATGCCGGTGCTCGTAAATGCCACGCTGGTGAGGGATGCGGAGGGCAACTACGTGGCCTCCCGCACGACGCTCTACGACAACACCGAGCGGCGGCGGGCGGAGCAATTCACCAAGCAGGCCAGGGAATACGCGGAGAGCATCGTGGAGACGATCCCCGAGCCTTTGCTCATTCTCAAGTCGGACTTGGAAGTGCGGAGCGCCAATCGAGCCTTTTACAACGTTTTCGATCTGAAGCCCGCGCAGACCGTCGGCCGCCCGCTTGCCGAAATTGGTGGCGGCAAATGGAACATTCCGGGCTTGATCGAAAAGCTGAAGCGCATCGAGCCCGAACATTCCGCGGTCGAAAATTTTGAGGTGGCCGCGACGTTCCCCCGCATCGGGCCAAGGGTGATGCTGGTTCACGCGCGCAAGCTGTATCGCCCCGGTAACAACACCAAACTGCTGCTGCTGGTGATCGAGGATGTGACCCAGCGAAAGCGCCTGCAGGAGGTGCATCTGCAGTTCCGGGCGCTCTTTGAATCCCTCCCCGGGCTTTACGTCGTGCTCACGCCGGACTTCACCATCGTTGCCGTGAGTGATGCGTTCCTCCAGGCCGCGATGACGGAGCGCGAGGAAATACTGGAGCGCGATCTGTTCGACGTCTTCCCCGACAATCCCGATTATGCCCAGGCCTCTGGCACTTCCAATCTCCGGGCATCCCTGGAGCGCGTGCTCGCGACAGGGTTGACGGAAACCATGGCCATTCAACGCTACGATGTGCGGGCGCCGGATGGGGTGTTCGAAGTGCGCTTTTGGAGCCCCATCAATTCGCCAGTGCTGGGCGTGGATCGCAAGGTGGAGTACATCATCCACCGGGTGGAGGATGTGACGGAATTCATGCATAACCGCTCGAAGACAGAAGGGGAGCAGGATGTCCGCTCGCGCCTGGAATTGATGGAAGCGGAAATCTACAGCAGCTCCCAGGCGGTGCAGACTGCGAATCAAAAATTGCGTCTGGCAAATGAGGAACTCGAATCGTTCAGCTACTCCGTCTCCCACGATCTGCGCGCGCCGCTCCGGCATATCAGCGGATTCTCCCAGATGCTCGAACATCATCTCGGCGACGCTGCGGATGACAAGGCAAGGCACTACCTGCACACCATCGCCTCCTCCTCACGCCAGATGGGCCTGCTCATCGATGGGCTACTCGCCTTCTCGCGCATTGGCCGGGTGGAGATGCGCCAGCAGAAGGTCGACCTTGCACAACTCGTCGACGGAGTGGTGAAGAATCTGGCGCACGACATTGGGCAAAGAAAAGTCACATGGAAAATCGACGCACTGCCGGAAGTGCACGGCGACTTTACCCTGCTCCGTCAGGTCTTCGCGAACCTGCTCGGAAATGCTGTGAAATACACC